>NZ_JALNUQ010000002.1:0-158365 GCF_026540875.1 Sphingomonas sp. GM_Shp_2 | reverse complement strand
CCGTCAACCGGCCCGTCCCCATCGCCGGGCGGATCGCCGCGGTCTCCGCATCCATCTTCGCATCGAAGCCGCATTGATGCGCATCGCAGGCAGGGCACATCCGGCACGCGCCCAGGCCGTCCCGCCGGTCCAGCGCCCGCGGAATGGGCGCAGGATGCAGGCCGGTCGCCGCCAGCTGCTCCACCAGCCCGCCGATGCGCGGATGCGCCGCGATCGCGCCGTGAGGATAGGCGCGCGCATGCGGCGGCTCGGTCGGATCGGCCTCGGTCGCGCCGTGCACGCGGTACAGCCGCTCGGCCTGATCGTAATAAGGCTCCAGATCGTCGTACAGGATCGGCCAGGCCGGCGACACGCCCGCCTCATGCGCCACCGCCTCGAAATCGGCCTCGCGCAGCCGGTAAAGCGCCGCGCCGTAGAATTTGGTCTGCCCGCCGACACAGGCGATCGGCTGCGTCCGGTCGGGATGGACATGGCGGATGTAGCGGCTGTGCGCACCCGGCTGCAGCCAGCGCCCCTCCTCGATCAACAGGACGCGCATGCCTTCGTGCGTCAGGCGATGGGCGATCGTCCCCCCACCGGCCCCGCTGCCGACGACGATGACGTCATACGCCCCTGCCCCGGCCATACCCCCTCGCCACCAGCAACACCCGATCCCGTCAGCCTACGCCAATCGCGCATCTGGACGATGCACCCAGGCGAGGTGTTCCCGGCTATTGCGGATAATGGTGGGAGCCTGCGCAGAGCCGGGGCGTTCGCGGCGCCTGCTGCCCGGTATCGGAAATGAGGAAATGGCGGAGCGGGAGGGATTCGAACCCTCGATACGCTTTTGGCGTATACTCACTTTCCAGGCGAGCGCCTTCGACCACTCGGCCACCGCTCCGCAGGTAAAGCCTGGAGACGGGGCCCCTAAAGCGGTCCGGCGGTTCGCGCAAGCGCTTGCGTGCATATCGTCGCTCGGGCACGCTTGGCGCCATGCTTGCGATCCTCCTCGCCCTTGCCGCCGCCATCCAGACCATGCCTGCCCCGCCCGGCCCGGCGGACGCGCAGGCACAGGACTGGGTCGCCATTCCCGATGACGAGCTGCTCGTCTTCTCGCTGGCGAACGGCCGCCGCGTCGTGGTGCGGCTGGCGCCGCAGGCGGCACCGGTGCACGTGGCCAATATCCGCGCGCTGGCCCGCGCGCACTGGTGGGACCAGGGCACCAGCGTCTACCGCGTGCAGGAGAATTACGTCGCGCAGTGGGGCGATGCTACCGAGAAGAAGCCGCTGCCCCCCGGCATCGTCGCCAACCCGCCGCCCGAATATGTGCAGAACCGCACCGCGCCCGCGCAGCGTCTGTCGCGGCCCGACCCCTATGCCGCCTGGGCGGGCTACTCCGCCGATGGCTGGCCGCTCGCCGGCGACGCCACCCGGCAATGGCTGCCGCACTGCTATGCCATGGTCGGCGTCGCGCGCGACCTGGCGCCCAGCACGGGCAGCGGCGCGGAGCTTTACACCCTTATCGGCCACAGCCCGCGCGCGCTCGACCGCAACATCGCGGTCGTCGGCCGCGTGGTGGAGGGCATGGAGGCGTTGACCACCCTGCCGCGCGGCACCGGCGATCTCGGCTTCTACAAGACCGAAGGGGAGCGCAGCCCGATCGTCTCCGCCCGCCTCGCCAGCGACCTGCCCGCAGCGATGCGCCCGCATTTCCAGTACCGCGCCACCGCCAATCCCCGTTTCGCCGCCTGGGTTCGCGAGCGGGAGAACCGCAACAACGCCTTCTTCACCGTGCCCGCCGGCGGGGTGGACATCTGCGCCGCGCTGCCCCCCGTCCGCCCCGCGCCCTGATGCCTTGCGGCATGATCCACATGCTGGTCGCCCGTGCCGCGCCGCGCTAAGCAGGCCTATCTGCCTGCCCTTTCTGGGGATATCGTGCCCGCACCCGATCGCTCCGTCCCCGCGCCGCCCCCTGCCCGATGAGCATCGGCACGATCGGGCGGCTGCGCACCTTCCTGCGCGAGGAGGAGTGGCAGTTCGCCCCCCACGAACGCCCTGCCATTCCCGGATCGCCGGGCAGTCCCGATCATCCGCTGGCACGCCGCTGGGCCTATGCGCTGATCGCGGTGCTGGTCGGGCTGACCGGCGGGCTGGGCAATGCCCTCGTCTCCGCCAACACCGCGCAGCTACAGGGTGCGCTCGGCTTCGATCCCACCGAGATCGCATGGCTTCCCACCGTCTATGTGATGACCAACGCGTCGATCAACCTGCTGCTCATCAAGTTCCGCCAGCAATTCGGGCTCAGGCCCTTCGCGCTGATCTTTGTCGGCATCTATGTGCTGCTCACCTTTGCGCACCTGTTCGTCCACGGCTTCTGGTCGGCAATCGCGGTGCGCGCCGCCAGCGGCATGGCCGCCGCCGCACTGTCGTCGCTGTGCCTGTATTACATGATGCAGGCGCTGCCCGCGCGCTGGCGGCTGAAGGCGATCGTCCTGGGCATCGGCGTGCCGCAATGCGCGACGCCGATGGCCCGGCTGTTCTCACCGGAACTGCTCGCCATGTCGCAGTGGCGCACCTTGTACCTGTTCGAACTGGGGCTGGCCCTGCTCAGCATGGCCGCGGTAAGCTGGCTGCGCCTGCCCCCGACCGAGCGGCAGAAGGCGTTCGAGCCCCTCGATTTCCTGACCTTCGCGCTTTACGCGCCGGCCATCGGCCTGCTTTGCGCGGTGCTGGGTCAGGGGCGCATCGTCTGGTGGACGCAGGCGCCGTGGATCGGCTGGGCGCTGGCCGCCGCCATCCCGCTGCTGGCGGGTGCGCTGCTGCTCGAACATTATCGCGCCAATCCGCTGCTCAACACCCGCTGGCTGGGCTCGGCCGACATCATCCGCTTTGCGATCGTCACCATCATGATGCGCATCGCCCTGTCCGAACAGACGTTCGGCGCGGTCGGGCTGCTCACCACGCTGGGGCAGAATAACGACCAGTTCGGCACGCTGTTCGCGATCATCGTCCTCGCCTCGGTCGCCGGCGTCGTCGCCAGCGCGGTGACGCTGGACGTGCAGCGGCTGACCCATCCCGTGATGTTCGCCATCGCGCTCGTCGCGGTCGCCGCCTATGCCGACAGTTTCTCGACCAACCTCACCCGGCCGCAGCAATTCTACGTGACGCAGGCGCTGATCGCCTTTTCGGCCACCTTCTTCATCGGTCCCTCGCTGCTGTTCGGCATGACCCGCGCGCTGCAACAGGGTGCCGGTCACGTCATCAGCTTCGTGGCGCTGTTCGGCATGCTGAACTCGATCGGCGCGCTCGGCGGCACCGCCTTTCTCGGCACCTTCCAGACGATCCGCGAAAAGGCGCACAGCGCCGCCATCGTGCAGGAGGTCGACCCCACCAACCCCATCGTGTCGCAGCGTATCGCCGCGGGCGGCAGCAGCGTCGGCCGCGTCATCGCCGATCCGGCGCTGCAACGCGCGGAGGGCGCCGCCCTTTTGTCGCAGGCCGCCACGCGCGAGGCGAATGTGCGCGCCTATAACGACACTTTCCGGCTGATCGCGGGTTTGGCTGCTCTGACCACGCTGTACCTCGGCTGGCTGCTCTGGCGCCGCAACCGGCGTATGCGCCGAACCGGAACCGCATCATGACCGACGCCCGTACGCCGCCCGTCTCTCCCACCCCCCGCACCGAGGAAGCGATCGCGGAGGCGCAGGCCGCCGCGCCACCGCCCCCGCCTACGCCGTCCGGCTGGCGACCGCCCACCGGCGGCCGGCGCTCGCTGCTGTTCATCATCCTGCTCGTCGTCGCCGGCATCGCGGTCGTGCTGGCCGCATGGCGCCTGCCGCCCTTCACCAGCGGCTATGAATCCACCGACAACGCCTATGTCCGTGGCCGCACCACCGTGATCGCGCCACAGGTCAGCGGCTATGTGTCGCAGGTGCTGGTCCGCGATTTCGAGCAGGTCGCCGCCGGCCAGCCGCTGGTCCGCATCGACGACCGCATCTACCGCCAGCGCGTCGAACAGGCCGAGGCACAGGTCGCCGCCAATCAGGCGACGCTCGCCAACAGCCAGCAATCCGAACGCTCGCGCGCCGCCAATCTCGCCGCGCAAGGAGCCGCGGTGGAAAATGCCCGTGCCCAGTTGATGCGCGCGGAGGCGGACATGGCGCGCGTCAACGATCTCGTCACCGACGGCTCGGTATCCCTGCGGGAGCGTGACCAGACGCTTGCCGCGCTCCGTCAGGCGCAGGCTGCGGTGCGCCAGGCGCAGGCCGCCGCCGAGATCGCCCGCCAGGACGTCCGCACCGTGGAGGTCGGGCGCGGCGGGCAACAGGCCGGGGTCGCCGGTGCGGTCGCCGCCCGGCGACTGGCGCAGATCGACCTGTCCAACACCCTGATCCGCGCGCCGGAAGGCGGTCGCCTGTCCGAGGTCGGGGTGCGCGTCGGCCAGTACGTGACCGCCGGGTCGCAACTCCTGTTCCTCGTGCCCCCCGAAACCTGGGTGATCGCCAATTTCAAGGAAGCGCAGACCGCCCGCATGATCGTCGGCCAGCCCGCCTCCTTCACCGTCGATGCGCTGGGCAATGCCCGCCTAACCGGCCGGGTGGAGCGCATTTCGCCCGCCGCCGGCTCCGAATTTGCGGTGCTCAAGGCGGACAACGCGACCGGCAACTTCACCAAGGTGCCGCAGCGCATCGCGGTGCGCATCCGCGTCGATCCCGGCCAGTCGCTGGGCGCGCGCCTGCGCCCCGGCATGTCGGTGCAGGCGCGTGTCGATGTCTCGCAGGGGCCACGCCTCCCGTGAGGATAGCCGCGCTCGCCCTGTCCCTGCTGCTCGCCGGCTGCATCGGCCCGCGTCCGCCGGCGCCGGCTGCCGCCACGATCGCGCCGCCGCCGGCATGGCGCACCGCGCTCGGCCCCGGCACGCCGATCCGCGCCGACTGGTGGCAGGGGTTCGGCGATCCCGTCCTCACCGCGCTTGTCGCCCGTGCACTCGCCAACAGCCCCGATATCGGCAGCGCCGCCGCCCGCGTCGAGGAAGCGCGCGCACAGGCCCGGCTCGCGCAGGCGCAGCGGGCTCCGTCGCTCACCGGCGGCGTGCCCCTTACCGATGCCCGCTCGGTCAGCGCGCTGGGCGTCGGCGCCACCAATATCGGCTCGCAACCGCTGCTTCAGGCCAGCTACGATTTCGACCTGTTCGGCCGTCTCGCCCGTGCCGAGGATGCCGCGCGCGCCAGCCTGCTCGCGACGGAGGCGGCTGAGGACACCGTTCGCCTGGCGCTCGCCGCCGGGGTGGCCACCAGCTACGTCACCCTGCGCGCGCTCGACCACCGCCTGCTCATCGCCCGCGAAACGCTGGTCGCGCGCGCCGATGCGCTGCGCATCGCCCGCCGCCGCGCCGACACCGGCTACACCTCGCGCCTTGAACTGCGTCAGGCCGAAAGCGAATACCGCGCCACCGAACAGCTCGTCTCGGCCGCGCAGCTTGCCGTCACCCGGCAGGAAAACGCGCTCTCGCAGCTGATCGGCGATGCCCCCGGCCCCATTGCGCGCGGCCTGCCGATCGATCGCATCGCGCAGCCACCCATTCCGGATGGCCTGCCCGCCGATCTGCTGCGCCGACGGCCCGATCTGTTTCAGGCCGAACAGACGCTGGTCGCCGCCGACCGCACGCTGGACAGCCAGCGCGCCGCCATGCTCCCCAGCCTCGGCCTCACCGGCTCGGCCGGCCTCGTCCTGTCCACCGCGCTCGACCATCCGGTCGGCGTCTTCTCGCTCGGCGCCAGCATCCTGTCGCCGATCTTCGATGCCGGCCGCCTCCGCGCCCAGGCCGACGCCGCCACCGCCCGCCGCGACCAGGCCGCCTTCGCCTATCGCCGCACCGCGCTGGTCGCCTTTCGCGAGGTCAACGACAGCCTCGCCGGGGTGCAGCGCGCTGGCGAGCAGGTGGTGGCGCTGGATCGCCAGCGCGCCGCACTGGCCGATGCGCTGCGCATCGCGTCGAACCGCTACCGCGCCGGCTATTCCAGCTATCTGGAACAACTGGACGCGCAGCGCGGTCTCCTGTCCGCCGAATTGTCGCTGGCCCAGGCGCAGGCCGATCGCCTGACCGCCTATGCCGGCCTTTATCAGGCAATGGGCGGCGGCTGGACCCCCGCCGACATCGCCGCCACCACCCGTTGAGAGGCCCGCCCATGACCACCCGCCCCGCCGGCACAGAGGGTTTCGCCCTCAACCAGACGATGCTGCGCATCCGCGATCCCAAGGCGTCGCTCCCCTTCTACCAGGGCGTGCTCGGCATGACGCTGATCCAGCAGCTCGATTTCGCGGACATGAAGTTCTCGCTCTTCTTTCTCGCTTATCTGGCCGAGGGCGAGACGATCCCGGCCGACCCCGCCGAGCGCGCCCGCTTCCTCTTCACCCGCGAAACCACGCTGGAGCTGACCCACAATTGGGGCACCGAGGACGATGCGGACTTCGCCGGCTATCACAGCGGCAACACCGATCCGCGCGGCTTCGGCCATATCGGCATCAGCGTCCCCGACGTGTCCGCCGCCTGTGCCCGTTTCGAGGAACTGGGCGCCCCCTTCAAGAAACGCCCGCAGGACGGCACGATGAAGGACATCGCCTTCATCACCGATCCCGACGGCTACTGGATCGAAATCCTGTCCCCGGCCGGCATGACGCCCACCGTGGTCGCGCAAAGCTGATTTCACGCGAAGACGCGAAGCCGCGAAGAGAAAGAAGAAGGTTTTGTTCACGCGGAGGCGCGGAGATGTTCCGCGAGCCGAAGGCTCACTCTCCATTACGGGCGAGGGCTTGTCTCCCGGCCGAAACGTCACGCGCGGGTGCGGCCGACGCACCCTCTCCGGGCCTCCGCGCCTCCGCGTGAACCCCTTCTTCTCTTCGCGTCTTCGCGTCTTCGCGTGAACTAAATAACCGCGTGAAGACGATCCTTCACCGCATCCAGCCGAACCCCCGCCAGAGCCCCATCGACCGGCCCGGAATGCCGCAAAACCCCGGCCACCTCGCCGATCACCTGCCCCAACCGGTCGAACTCCTGCAAAGCCGCCCCGTGGCGCTCGAACACCAACGGGTCCAGGCAAAGCGCCGTCGCCAGCGCCTCCAGCACCCCGCGCGCCGCGTCCAGTTCCTGCGCCAGGCCGTGCGCGACGGGGCCGCCGAAATCAGCCACGGCACAGGCCCAATACGGTTTCGCTGATCGCGCCCGCCTTGATCGGCTGCACCGCCATGCCGCGACCGATCTCCAGCCCGCCCGATCCGTCGCCCGCCGGCGCGATCGCATAGCCGCGCGCAGCCCGGATCGCCTGCACGCCCGCCACGCCGTCCTCGCCCTCGGCCAGCAGCACCGCCACCGTCTGCTCCGCCGCCGTCTTGGCAATCGTCGCCATCATCAGCGAGATGGACGGCCGGTGTCCGGCAAAGGGGGGCTTGTCCAGCATCCGCACCACGCCGTCGGGCCAGCGGTCGACATACACATGATGCGTGCCCGGCCGCGCCACCACGATCATGCCGCGCTCCAGCTTCAGCCCATCGCTCGCCTCCACCACCCGCGGCCCCAGCGCCGCGGACAGCTTGGCGATCATCCCGTCCGCCAGCTCGTCGCGCATATGCTGCACCACCAGCGCGGGCGGTCCGTCCTTGGGAATGTCGCCCAACAGGTCGAACAGCGGCTTGGTGCTGCCCACATCGGCGCCGACCGCCAGCAGCTTGCCGTTCCAGTTGAACGGCGCATCCGTCGCCGCCTTCGCCGACGGCTTCTTGGCCCCGTCATTCAGCGCCCGGAACCGCGCCGGCGCCTCCTTCACCGTCTTCGCCAGCTGCCCGATCGCCTTCTGCACCTCGTCCGGCGTCGCGCGCGTCGGCTTGGGGTAACAGTCCAGCGCCCCCAGCCGCAGCGCCTCGATCGAACTGTCCGCCCCCTTGGCGGTCAATGTCGAGAACATGATGACCGGCATCGGCGCGGTTTCCATGATCTCCGCCAGATACTCGATCCCGCTCATCCCCGGCATCTCGACGTCCAGCGTCATCACCGTGGGCTTCAGGTCGCGCACCATTTGCCGCGCCTCTGCGGCCCCGTCGGCCAACCCGACGATCTCGATGTTCTTGTCCTTCTCCAGCATGCCGGCGACCAGCGCACGCATGGTCAACGAATCGTCGACGACTAGAACTTTGGCCTTGGCCATGTCGGCATTCCTTTGAAACAGATACGCGGGGTACGGGTAGGAAATCAGGCGGCGTCGGCCATCGGCGGCGCCAGCCGCTCCAGGTCCAGCACCAGGATCATGCGATCCTCCACCGTGGCCAGCCCTTCCAGCAGGCCCGCCGCCTGCATGGTGCCGACATCGGGCAGCGGCTGCATGTCATCCGGGTTGATCGTCACGATATCGTTCACCGCATCGACGATCACGCCCTGCAACTGCTCGCCGATGCGCACCACGATGATGACGTGGCGTGCGGTCGGATCGGTCAGGCCCCAGCCCATCCGCATGCGCAGGTCCAGCACCGGCAGCACCACGCCGCGCAGGTTCACCACGCCGCGCACATGCGCCGGCACGTTGGGCAGCGGGGTCGCCGGCGACCAGGCACGGATCTCGCGGATCGCCATGATGTCGATGCCCAGCGACTGGTCGCCGAGTTCGAAGGTGATGAGCTGACGGGCCATGAATAACGTCCTTTGCGGGTCGGTCAGATGAGCACGCGGCGCACGGCCGCGGACAATTTGGCGGGGTCGAAGGGCTTGACGATCCATCCGGTCGCACCGGCGGCGCGCGCCCGCGCCTTCTTCTCGTCGGAAAATTCGGTGGTCAGCACCAGGATCGGCACGCCGTTCCAGCGCGGGTGGCCGCGCAGCTGCTCGATCAGGCCGAACCCGTCCATGCGCGGCATGTTGATGTCGGTGATGACCAGGTCGGGCGCGGCCGCGTCGATTCGCTCCAGCGCGTCCACCCCGTCCTCGGCGGCGGCGATCTGATAGCCTTCGCCGGACAGTGCATGGCGCAGCAGCGCACGCATGCTGGGGGAGTCGTCCACGGTCATGATGGTTCTGGTCATGCTCTCTAAATCCTTCAAAACAGTTCAACGTCGCCGCTGGCGGCAGGCTGGAACACGGGACGGGCGCGGACCGGGGCCTCGGGCGGCGCATCACGCACGATCTTGGCGCGCGATCGGCCCAGCGCCGCCTGGAACTCCACCCGCCGCGCGGCATGGCCCCCCAGGTCGCGCACGATCAGCGGGATGCGGTCCTGTTGCAGGAAGCGGACCGCGAACTCCGCATTGGCGGTGCCGATCGGCCGCATCCCCTGATGCAGGTTCGCGCCCCCATAGAGATGCGCGCGCAGCCGGTCGCGCCGCGCCCCCTGGCGCAGCATGTCGTTGATCAGCAATTCCATTGCATGCACGCCGTAACGCTGCGCCGCGGTCGCATCGACCACCTGGCCGGGCTGTGGCTCGGCCAGCAGGAAATGGTTGATCCCCCCCACCTTCGCGTCCGGATCGTACAGGCACGCCGCGACGCAACTGCCCAGCACCGTCGCGAACAGCACCTGCGGATCGGCGGAAACGCCGCGCTCGCCCTGCACCACGCTGACATGGCGAAAGCCATCGGCGCGCAGCATCGCGGTACGCCCGGCGGCAGGCGTCATGCCGCCATCTCCATCACCGATGCGGCGATGCGCTGCACCGGCAATTGCCGCTCCACCGCGCCCAGCGAATGGGCGACCGCGGGCATGCCGTAGACGACACTGGTCGCCTCGTCCTGCCCGATGGTCCGCGCGCCTGCCTGCCGCATCTCCAGCAGGCCCGCCGCGCCGTCCGCCCCCATGCCGGTCAGCAGCACGCCCACCGCCGGCCGTCCCAGCCTGGCCACCGACCGGAACAGCACGTCCACCGATGGCCGGTGCCCGCTGACCGTCGGCCCCTCATACAGCCGGATGCGCGGCATGGTCGCGCCCACCACCTCCATATGCTGCTCGCCGCCCGGCGCCAGATAGACATGGCCGGGCTTCAGGATCGTGCCGCTGCGCGCTTCCTCCACCTGTGGCGGGCAGAAACGGTTCAGCCGGTCGGCAAAGCTGGCGGTGAACAGCGCGGGCATGTGCTGCACGATCACCGTCGGCGGGCAGTCCGCCGGAAAGCCGCCGATCACGCGCAGCAGCGTCTCGACACCCCCGGTCGATGCGCCGATCGCGATCAATCCGCCGGGCGTACCGCCACGGGCCAGCGCCGCGATCGCCGGAGCCGCGACCGGTCCACGCCGCACCGGCGAGCGCCCCGCCGCGCGCACGATCCGCGCCAGCGTCGCATCGTCGCGCACCGCCGCGATCGAGGCGGGCTTGGGGAAGCAATCGAACGCACCGGCCGCCAGCGCGCGCACCGTGGCGCTCGCCCCCTTTTCGGTCAATGTCGACACGATCACCACCGGCATCGGCCTGAGCGCCATGATCTTGTCCAGGAAATCCAGGCCGTTCATCCCCGGCATCTCGATGTCCAGCGTCACCACGTCGGGGTTCAGCGCCTTGATCTTGGCGCGCGCCTCCTGCGCATCGCCCGCCTCGCCGACCACGGTGATCTCGGGGTCCTTGGCCAGCATCATGCGCACCAGCCCGCGCATCGTCGCCGAATCGTCCACCACCAGCACGCGGGTCATCAGCCGCGCCTCCGATAGATGGTGTGGCCGACCGAATCGAACATCGTCGCGGCCGGGCCGATCAACCGTTCCGAATGGCCGATATACATATACCCCCCCGCCGGGATCAGACCCGCAAAGCGTTCCAGCAGCCGCGCCTTGGTCGGCTCGTCGAAGTAGATCATGACGTTGCGACAGAAGATCACGTCGAACCGCCCCCGCATCGGCCAGGATTCCAGCAGGTTGAGGTGCTTGTAGGCGATCACGCGCTGCAGTTCCGGCGCCATGGCGATCTCGTCGCCGACCGGCTTCACCCAGGTGCGGCGGAAGCGGTCGGGAATGTCGCGCGCCATTTCCGCCGGATAGCGCCCGGCCTTGGCGGTCGCGATCACATGCGGCGCCAGATCGGTCGCCAGGATCGCGATGTCGCGCTGCGCGATACGGCCCCCGCCCGCCCGGTCCTCACCCAGCAGCGTCATCGCCAGCGTATAGGGCTCCTCGCCGCTCGAACAGGCGGCGGACCACAGCCGCACCGGGGTGCCCCGCTCCGACCGGGCCAGCAGGTCCGGCCGCACATGCTCGGCAAAGTGGGTGAAGTGATGGTCTTCGCGAAAGAACTTGGTGTGGTTGGTGGTCAGCGCGAAGATCGCCTCGCGCCGTGCATCGGCATCGTTGCGGAGCAGTGCGACGTAATCGGCGAAATCGGCCATCCCGCGACGCCGCACCTGCTTGGCGAGCCGCGAATAGACCAGCTGCCGCTTGCCCGTGCCCAGCATGATGCCGGCATGGGCATGCGCCATGCGTGCGATCGTCTCGTAATCGCCGTCGCTCAGGTGGAATTCGCCCTGCATGGGCGCAGCGGCGGCGCTCATGCGGCCAGCGCCCGCGGCGTTTCGGAACGGTGCCGCTGGACCAGCGTCTCGACGTCCAGGATCAGGGCGACGCGCCCGTCACCCAGCACCGTCGCGCCGGCAAGCCCGGCCACCGGCGCGTAGTTCGCCTCCAGGCTCTTGACCACCACCTGCCGCTGGTCCTGGATGCCGTCGACCATCAGGATCGACTGGCCGGCATCGGTTTCCACCACCACCAGCACCGCATTGGTCGGGTCCACGCACGCATCCGCCACGTTCAGCAGCCGCCCGATCGGCAGGATCGGCAGGTACGTGCCACGCACGTCCAGCACGCCCGCCCCCGGCCCCAGGCCGCGCACCTCGCCGTCGCGCGGGCGCAGGCTCTCCACCACATGCGCCAGCGGTATGACATAGGTCTGCCCGCCCACGCTCACCACCATCCCGTCCAGGATCGCCAGCGTCAGCGGCAGCGTCAGCGTGAAGGTCGATCCCAGCCCGAATTTCGAGCTGATCCCGATCCGCCCGCCCAGCGCCTGCACGTTGCGGCGCACCACATCCATGCCGACACCGCGCCCGGAAATGTTCGAAATCGTCGCGGCCGTGGAAAATCCGGGGGCGAAGATCAAATTCTCGATCTCCTCGTCGGACAGGTTGGCGTCGGCCGCGACGATGCCGCGCTCCACCGCCTTGGCCCGCACCCGCGCGCGGTCGATCCCGCGCCCGTCGTCGGATACCGAGATCACGATCCGCCCCGACCGATGCTCGGCCGCCAGCCGCACCACGCCTTCCGCCGGCTTGCCCGCCGCGACGCGCTCGTCGGGCGTCTCCAGCCCGTGGTCGACCGCATTGCGGATCATGTGGGTCAGGGGCTCGCCGATGCGCTCGACCACGGTCTTGTCGACCTCGGTCATCTCGCCCTCCACCTCCAGGCGGACGCGCTTGCCCGTGCTCGCCTCCAGTTCGCGGATGATGCGCGGCACGCGGCTGAACACCGACTTGACCGGCTGCGCGCGGATCGACATCGCGCTGTCCTGCAATTCGCGGGTCAGGTGATCCAGGTCGGACAGCTCGTCGATCGCGCCGACGCCGTGGATCGACAGCCGCTGCGCCAGCATCGCCTGGGTGATCACCAGCTCGCCGACCAGATTGACCAGCCGGTCCAGCTTCTCCAGCTCCACCCGGATCGTCGCCCCCCCGGCGGCGGCGGCAGCCGCCGCGCCGGCGGCGGGACGGTTGGCACCATCCTCCACCACCGCCGCGATCACGACCGGCTCCTCGGCGACGACGGGCGGCACCACCACCGGCTGCGGCTCCGCCTGCGGGAGTTCGGCTATCTGGGCCGGCTCGACCATCGCCAGCACGGCGGCCAGCAGATCCTCCTCCACCGGCTCGGCCACCGGTTCCGCGATCAGCAGCGGCGCATCGTCCCCTTCGGCCACGATCTCCAGTTCGGCCTGGTCCGACACGAAGTCGAAGATCGCGGCGATATCGTCGCGCGCCACCTCGCCCGGCACGCTCAGCGTCCAGCCCAGATAGCATTCGTCGACGCTCAGGCTGTCCAGCGACGGCAGGCCGCTCCGGTCGATCGCCACCACCCGGCCGCCCAGCGCATCCAGTTCGCGCAGCAACGGCAGCGGGTCGCCGCCATTGTCGAACGCCCCGCGCCCCGGCACGAAGCGTACCCGCCACGGGATCGCCCCCCCCGCCGTCGCCGCCGCCGGCGGATCGCCCAGCCCGATATCGGCGAGCAGCGCGTCCAGGTCGAAGGCATCGCCCACCACCTCCGCGACCACCACCGGCTCCGGCGCCGCCTCCGGTTCGGCGACATCATGGGCCGTACCCGCGCGGCCGGCCGCCGCGGTCAGGCGCGCGATCAACGCCGCATCGTCGGGCGCGCCGCCGCCGCCTTGCGCACAGGATACGTGATCGGTCAGCCCGTCGAACGCCGCGAACAGCAACGCGACCAGGTCCGGCTCCGGCGTCAACTCGCCGGTGCGCAACAGGTCCAGTACCGTCTCCAGCTGGTGCGAAAAGCCCTGCAGGGCGTCGAAACCGAACGCCCCCGCGCCACCCTTGATCGAGTGCACCGCGCGAAAGATGGTGTTGATCGTCTCGTCCGACGGCGCACCGTCGCGCAGGTCGGCCAGGTCGGTTTCGATGACGGCCAGTCCTTCCTCGCATTCCTGGAAGAAGATGGCCTGGATTTCGTCGAGCTGCATGGAAACGGGTCCTGGATCAGCGGTCGGCAAGGAGCGCGTCGGCGCCCGCGATGCGGATGGCGGTGCAAAAGGCTTCGCTCGGCGCCTCGATGGTCAGCATGTGGCCCCCGCCATCGGCGGTCCCTTGCGCACTCAACAGCAACTGGATGCCGGCGACGCCGATGCGCTCCACCCCGCCGGCGTCCAGCACGATGTCGTCCGTCGCGCTGCGCAGCGTGTCGAGCAACGACGTGGCGGCGGCGAGGTCCAGGGTAGAGGGCAGCGCAAGACGCGTCATGCGAGGGGTTTTCCTTTAACGAGCGAGACGATGTACGGCGGCAGGCGTTAAAAATTCGACCAGTCGTCCGCGTCCGGCTCGACCGCCAGCGCCAGCGATCCATGGGTGGCCGCACGGCGCGCCACCACCCGCGTCGGTGCCGGGGCACGCGGCGCCGGGGCGCTTACCGGCATGCGCGGCGCCTCCGCCTCGCCGGTGTCGGAGAGGCGGAACCGCGCCACCTGCCGCGCCAGTTCGTCCGCCTCGTTCGCCAGCGAGCGCGCCGCCGCGCTCGACTGCTCCACCATCGCCGCATTCTGCTGCGTCACATTGTCCATCTCGCCGACCGCGGTGTTCACCTGCGACAGCCCCAGCGCCTGCTGCGCCGCCGATGCGGCGATCTGCGACACGAGCGTGCTGATCTCGCCGATGCGCGCGACGATGCGCTCCAGCGACTGGCCGGTGCGGTTGACCAGCGTCACGCCGTTGCCCACCTGCTCCGAACTGGTCAGGATGCGGGTCTTCACGTCCTTGGCCGCATCGGCGGAGCGCTGCGCCAGCGCACGCACTTCGGAGGCGACCACCGCGAAACCCTTGCCGGCGTCGCCCGCGCGCGCCGCTTCCACGCCGGCGTTCAGCGCCAGCAGGTTGGTCTGGAACGCGATGCCGTCGATGACCGAGATGATCTCCGAGATTTCCTGGCTGGCCCGCTCGATCCCGCCCATCGCCGACACCGCCTCGCGCACGATGCGGCCGCTTTCCTCGGCTTCGGACTTGGCGGCATCGACCACCCCGTTGACCCGCGACGCACCATCGGCGGCCTCGCGCACGGTGGTGGTGATCTCCTCCATCGACGCTGCGGTTTCCTCCAGGCTGGCCGCCTGCTGCTCGGTGCGGTGCGACAGGTCGTCGGAGGCGGTGCTGACCTCGGACGATGCGGTGCGGATACCGTCCATCGACCGGGTAACGGCGCTCAGCGTTCCGCTCAGCGCATGCAGCGCGTTGTTATAATCCCGGCGCAGCTTCTCGTAATCCGCCGGAAAGACGGTCGGGATCGGCCGGCTCAGGTCGCCGGCCGCCAGGTTCTCCAGCCCGGTGCCGAGCGCGGTGACCACGATCTCCTGCGCGGCGCGCGCTTCGGAGACCGCCACCGCATTGTCGCGAAACACCGCCATCGCCTTCGTCATCCGGCCGACGCAGTCGCGGTGGTCGGTATAGGCGATCGGCGCATCCAGATCGCCGGCGGCCAGCCCCTCCATGCGCACCACGGTCGCGACATAGGGGACCACGACCGCCCGGCCCGTCACCCACGCGATCAACAGGGTCAGCGCGGTGACGCCGGCGCCCATCGCGATCGCGGTCGGCGCGCCCAGCGCGTCGCGAAATGCGATCAGCGCCAGCGAGGTTGCCGCCAGGGTACCGTAGATGATGGTAAGGATCCGCATCTTTGTTCGGATCGGGGCATTCGTGGTAAACCATCCAATCATTAGGGTAACTCCTTAAAGGAGCGCTGACCGTTCCCTCCCCGAGCCGAGCGCGTTGCCCGTCGGAATTAGGCTTGGATGGTAAAGATCGACCCTATCGGCCGTACATGGTTCGTTAACGCGGCCGGATCGGAATTATCGACATTCCGGCTATAAATGTTGGAAAACGTACCGAAATGGGGTTGATTGGGTGCCCGGGGTCAGCATGCGGCTCTTCGCGCGCAGCGAAATATTTCTGAAAAAAATCGGTCGGATTCTTACAAGCCCCTGAAACAGCCCCCGTTTTCGCGAATCACCCGATTGCGGGAATCGCCCGTGCCATGGCCGCCACCATCACCCGCCCGGCATGGACATCGGTCAGCCCCGTGGCGACCGCGCCGGCAATGCCGATGCGGTCGGCCCGCACCAGCCGCCACAGGCCGAGCAGCACCGCCTCTGTCTCGCTCACCATGTCGTGGCAGGGACGCTCGATGACCAGCATGTCCTGCGATCCGCTATCCAGCGCCCGCATCGCCATGCCGAAGGCGTCGTCCTCGGGCTCGATCACGGCACCGGCCACCGTCAGGGCATGGACCCAGCGGCGGGTCCGGGCCAGCACGGCCGCTTCAAAGGCCGGCAGTTCGCGGACGGGACGGTCGATCAGATCGTACATGCGCAATCGCTCTCTTTATGAGAATGATTGTCAGTAACAGCCGTCAACCGCCCCGTCAACGCGCCTTTGGCTATCGAGCGGAGCGCCGATCCACCGATACGACGAACGGCCCGCCATGCGGGACGGCGCGCACGTCGCCGCCGTCCTGCGCATGGGGCCTCCGATCACGCGGTCGGTTCGTGATAGGGACAGCCATTGGAGCGCGCCCGGAAATCCGCCGAGTGGCGATATGGTTCGCGCCGGGCACGGTTGATGTTGCCCAGCGGCTGGTGCGCGGTGATGCCGGTCCACACGCTGAAACGCATTTCCTCGTTCACCGCCTGGACCCGGCCCGCATCCCAACTGTCCTGCGGTGCGGCACGGATGACGCCGACGCGCATGAAGGGCGCCTCGCTTTCGTCCCATTCCACCGTCGGATCTTCGATCGGCTGGCGCTCCAGGTCGCGGCACAACTGGACCCGGAACTCCCATTCGGCATCGATGTCCCACATCTCGGCCTGCACATCCTCGCGGATCGCATCCTCGCGCCCGTCGACCGGGATAATCGCACCCGTCCGGCTGGTCAGCGCGGGCGCGACCGGGGCAATGCTGAACTTGGCGACATGGTCGCCGTAGCGGAACGGGGTGACGCTGTAATAGGTCTCGCCCAGCGGATCGACATTGGGCGCGCCGCCCAGCGAGTCGACCGCCGGGCTCTCGATGCCCACCGCTTCCAGCGCGTTGTGCACACCGCGCAGCACGGCGGACATCACCTTCTTGGTGCCCTCCATCCGGTCGGTGGTCTTGGCCAGCATCTTCAGATTGCCCAGGAACTTGTCGGCGGTCTTCGCCTGGAACACCGTGCCGTTGACCATCACGAAATCCTGCGTGTCGCCCTCGGCCCCCGGCAGGCGCTCGCCCTCCACGCCCGTGATCTTCACCGCCAGCCCGCGGGGCAGGCTGATCGCATCGGGCAGGATGTCGCCGGCGTTGGTCGACATGCGAAGCCATGCCTTGTGGCGCCCCGGCGTCGCGAACAGCCCTTGCGCCAGTTCGGGCGGCAGGCCGTCGTCGACGATCAGCTCACCCTCCAGGATGCCGTGCGACTTGGCATGCACCGACCGCACCGCATGGCCATAATCCTCGGCGGTCCGCTCCAGGATCACGTCGAACGTGTCGTTCAATTGCGCGATCGTCTCGCGCTCGTCGGGCTGCACGTCTTCGATGTCGGGGGTGTAGCGGATGGCGGCGGCAGTCATGGCGGTTCTCCTGCAACAACGGAACGGTTCCGCCACCGGGCGTCGCCGTGTCGTTTGCAACACAGGCGGGTCTGCCGTCGCAGCCGACGCCCAAGTGTTGTTGTGTTCTCGCAAACCGGCGGAATATCGGCCTAGTTTCGGTACGGTATCGGTCGAAATGCCAAGTCGTGCGTTCATTCTCTGGATTTGCATCCGCGACAGGTCATAGGCAGGGATCATGCACCGGGGGACGACAGACGGTTTTGCGCACGCGACGAATATGTTCGCGGAACGCGCGATGCAGCAGGATCAGGTTGGCAATACGCTTCTGCGTTCGCTCGACCCATCCGATTTCATGGCGATCGCGCCCTATCTGGAACGCGTATCCTTCGCGGTGGACGACGACGTTGCCGACGCGGGCACGTCGATCGACACGATCTGGTTTCCGGAGGCGGGGATCGCCGCGGTGCTCGACCGGACGGAGGGGGATCGTCGCCTCGCCGTCGGCCTTGTCGGGGCGGAGGGGTTTGTCGGCTGGCCGCTTCTCCTGGGCGACGACCGCTGGCTGCACGATGTCGTGATGCGCGCCGAAAAGGGCACGGCGTTGCGCATCGACGCCGATCGCCTCCTTGCCGCGATCGAGGATCACCCTTCGCTGCGCGCCGCCCTGCTCCGCTTCGTCACCGTGTTCATGACGCAGATGGGCCGGACCATCGTGTCCTCGCTCATCCATCCGGTCGAGCGTCGCATGGCACGCTGGATCCTGCTTTATCACGACCGGGTCAGCGGTGACGAGATCTGCCTGACGCATGAGGAGTTTCGCCTGATGCTCGGCGTGCGCCGGTCCAGCGTGACCGACGCGCTGCACCGGCTGGAGGCCGAACAGGCGGTACGCGGCCTGCGCGGCCGCGTCGTGGTGCGCGACCGGGCCAAGCTCGCCGAACTGGCCGGCGACACCTATGGCCCGCCCGAACGCGAATATCGCCGCCTCGTCCTGGGCGCGTCACAGGACTGAACGGCCTCCCCCCGAAATCCGCCGGGGCGGATTCCGGGGCGGCACCGCCCCTCAGCGACGGGCGGCGACGCGCAGCCGCGGGGTCGCACGCTCCGCCAACACGGCGATCTCCGCGCCCGGCTCGCTGCGCGTCTGGAACCGCCCGACATGATGCGCCAGCTCGTCCGCCTCCGCCGCCAGGCTGCGCGCGGCGGCGGTGCTTTCCTCCACCATCGCGGCATTCTGCTGCGTCATGCTGTCCATCTCGCCGACCGCGGTGTTCACCTGCGCCAGACCCAGCGCCTGCTGCTGCGCGGATGCCGCGATCGTCTCGGTCAGCGTGCTGATCGTGCCGATCCGCTCGATGATCTGCACCAGCGACTGACCGGAGGAGCGGACCAGTGCCACCCCGGCCTCCACCTGCTCGCCGCTCGCCCCGATCCGCGTCTTCACGTCCTTGGCCGCATCCGCCGATCGCTGCGCCAGCGCGCGTACCTCGGATGCGACCACGGCAAAGCCCTTGCCGGCGTCACCCGCGCGCGCCGCCTCCACACCGGCGTTCAGCGCCAAAAGGTTGGTCTGGAACGCGATCCCGTCGATGACCGAGATGATCTCGGAAATCTCGTGGCTGGCCCGCTCGATCCCGCCCATCGCGGTGACCGCCTCGCGCACCACCTCGCCGCCCTGCTCGGCGGCGCGCTGCGCATCCTCCACCTCGGCCCGTACCCGCGCCGCCCCCTCGGCCGTCGCCCGCACCGTAACAGTGATCTCGTCCATAGACGCCGCCGTCTGCTCCAGGCTCGCCGCCTGCTGCTCCGTGCGTTGCGACAGGTTTTCCGACGCCGACCGGATCTCCCCCGACGCCACCCGCACGCCCCCCGACACACGCCCCAGCGCGCACACCGTCTCCTCCACCGCCTCCATCGCCCGGTTGAAATCGATCTTCAACTTGGCAAACGGACCGGTCAGCTCGGCGGACACCCGCGCCGTCAGGTCGCCGCCCGCCAGCGATTCCAGCCCCGCGCCGATACTTCCGACGATCTCCTGCGCCTGGCTTTCGCGCGCCCGGTCCGCCGCCGCCAGCTGATCCCTCAGCGTCGCCGCCGCCTGCGTCATGTCGCCGATCTCGTCGCGCGCCGTCGTGGCCGGGATCTCCACCGACCGGTCGCCCGCCGCCAGCCGCGCCAGCGTGCCGGTCATCGCCGCCACCGGCCGCGCGATCGACCGCACCAGCGCCAGCAGCATCACCAGCGTCAGCGCCAGCACCGCCACCACCGTGCCCACCATGATCGCCCGGCTCGTCGCATAGGTCTGCGCCGCCTCCGCCAGACGCGCATCGATCACCCGCACCTGCTCCTGCCGCATCGCATCCGCCGCCGCGTTCGCGGTCACGAAATACGGCCCCGCCGCCCGGAAAAAGGCCAGCGCCGCATCATAGTTGTCGGCGTTCGACGCCACTGCGGTGCGCTCGGCCCGCGTCCGATATGCCTCCCACCGGTCCGCGAAATGATCCAGCGCGCGGCGGAGTTCGGGTGTCGCCATGCGCGGGCGCAGCCAGTCCAGCCGGTCCTGCACCTTGGCCTTCAGCCCGTCGAGCCGCTCCTGCGCCTGCGCCTTGTCCGCGGCACTGCGCGCGAGCAGATGCTGCGACACATTGGCGCGGTAGGTGGCGGTCGAGGCGTTGATGACCGCGATCGCATCCAGTTGCTCGCGCCGGTCGCCGCCCATCTCCTGCGCAACCGCGTTCATCGTGCTCAGCCTGCTCATCGACAATCCGGCCAGGCACAGCATCGCCAGGACCAGCACGGAAAAACAGGCAAGCAGCTTGCCGGGAATACGCAAATGATTGAACACGGCGGAATCACCTCACTGAAATCGTTTTCACGACTGCGGTGAGGAGGTTTAAGGCTTGCCGTCCGAACGTCGTTAAAATTGCATGACCGGCGTCATCCGCCCGCGACGCGGCGTCCTGCGGGTGCCTGTTCATGGGCAAAGGCGCGGTCGAACGCGGCGGCGCGCGTTTCGGCACGCATCAACCCGGCATAGCCGGCCGTCCACTGGTCGGCGAACCCGGCGACCTTGCCATAGCTGTTGTCGAGCAGGACATGCGGGATATCCAGCAGCAGCGACAGGATATGCGCGTGCAGCCGGTCGGTCACCACCACCTGCCCCTGCGCCAGCATCGCCAGCCCGCGCTTCAGCCGCCATTCCGCCAGCCGCCGCTGGCGCAGCGCGCGCATCGCCATCGGATCGCGCATCACCAGCCGCGACAGTTTCAGCGACAGGCGCAGGTAGCGCAGCTGTGCCGGGTCCTCGATCAACCAGTCGTCGATCATTGCTCCCGCCGGCGCTGCATCCGCGCCTGCCGCGCGCTCGTGATCGGTCCGCAACAGGCCGAAGACCGGCACCTTGGCCGCCGCCCGCCGCTGCCGCCCCAGCATCAGCGCGGCATCCGGGCACAGATGCACCGGGCAGTCGAAATGCGCGCGCGCGAACGCCAGCGACTTCTGGTCGCGCACCAGCAGCGTGAAGCGGCCATGCGCGCGGATCGCATCGGCCAGCGGCTTGGCCGCGGCGGGATCGGCATAATGGATCGACTGCGGCATCTGCACGATCGGCCGGTTGCGATGCGTGTTGAGCAGATGGATGCGCAGTTGCTCGTGCTTGGGCCACAACGTGCCCAGATTGCCGCCGCCATGGATCAGGATCGGCCCGTCGCCGATCGCGCGGGCCAGCGCCGCATCGTCCAGGTCGTTCATCGCCGAATAATAGGCCGGCAGCCGGTTCCGCTCGCGCAGATACGCCATCTCGCCCAGCCAGATCGCGCTGTCGCCGACATTGCTATGGTCGGGATAATCGACCAGCGCGATGTCGCCCGGCGGCAGTATGGCGTCCACCGTCCCGGCAAAGCGGCGGCCGAGTTCGGCGACGATGTGATCGGCAGATTGGGGGGAAACGGTCATGCCCGGCCCTTTCGCAAGCGGTGAACGGTGGATTGAAGACGCCCGCGCCACAGGGGCGACAGGCCGATCAGCACGGCGGCATAGACGAGCGCGCCGAGTGCGGTGAGAAACAGGAGCGCCGCCCAGCCGTGCAGCAGCCCGGCCGTCATCCGCATCACGATGGCAAGCAACAGCCCCATGATGGTGGACGCGGCCAGCGGCGCCGCGATCGCCCGGATGCTGTGCGCCGGCCGGATGCCCGACGCCCGCGCCAGCAGCCACACCTGGAGCGGCACGGTCAGATAGGCGCGCACCACATAGGAGACGGCAACCGCGAACAGGCCGAAGGGCAGCGCCATCAGCGTCAGCACCAGCCCCAGCACCAGTTGCGTCGTCGACAGCCAGATCAGGCTGCGCGACTGGCCCAGCGCGCTGAGCGACGGCGAGGCGAAGAAGTTGAGCGTGAAGGGCAAGGCCATGAACGCGAAGATCTGCGCCAGTTGCCCCGCCTCCACCCATTTGTCGCCGAATACGGTGGGCACCGCCAGCGGCGCCAGCGACCCGAAGCCGACCAGCGCGGGAAAGGACAGCGCGGAGGCCTGCCCGATCATCCATTGGTAGGCACGGCGCAGTTCGACGGGATCGTGCCGGACCCGCGACAGCGTCTGCACCGCCACCTGCGTGAACGGCTGGATCGCCCCGCGCCCGATCAGCTCCACCGTCCGCCACGCGGTGCGATAGATGCCGACCGCCGCCAGCCCGATCCCCGCGCCGATCGCCATCTCCTGCACCCGCACGGTGGCGAGAAAGACGAGCTGCACATAGATCAGACTGCCGTTCAGCGCGAGATTGGCGCGCAACTCGGGCCACTCGAACGCCCAGCCCGGTTTCCAGTCATAGGAGGTGCGCGCCAGCACCACGCCGACCATCTCGGTCACCAGCCGCTGGATCACCAGCGCCCACAGCCCCGCGCCCATCAGCGCCGCCACGATCGCGCACCCGCCCCCCAGCAGCCCGCCGATCACCGAGCGGATCGCGGTGGTGCGATGCCCGAACTCGCGCAGCCGCAACGCCATGTGCGTCCCCCCGAACGACGAGATCGGCAGCACCAGGCTCATCACCGCCAGCGGCAGCGCGATCCCCGGCGCGTCCATCCACTCGGCGATCGGCCGCGCCAGCAGCGCGATCGTTACCGCCGACGCAAAGGAAAATGCCTGTTGCGAGCGGTAGATGGTGTCCAGAAACCCCGGTGACAGATCGCCCCGCCGCGCGATCGTCTGGACCAGCCCGGCGGTGGCGACGATCCGGAACGCCTCGGCGGTGAACGCCATGACCGAGAAGGCGCCGATATCCGCGCGCGACAACAGCCGCGCCAGCGCGACGAAGACGATGAACGAGAAGACCTGATCCGACAGGAAGCGCGTGACCGTCCACGAAATGGAACTGCGACTGCGCTTGCGCAGCGTCGCGTCGAAGCGGACGCCCCCCTGGCTGGCGCCATCACTGGCCAAGACCGCGCCTCGCCTTCAGCAGCCGCATCCGCGCCCGCTCGACATGCCGCCACGTCTTCTGGCGCAGCGAGTGATAGGCCGGGTCCATTTTCGGCTGGAACCGCGCCGCGCCGATGTCGGACGCCACCGTCGCCTCCAGGATCGGGGCCGGGAACAGCGCCAGATTGGGCAGGCCATGCGCCCAGGACCGGTCCATCGCATCGTCGATCGGCCGACGCACGGTGCGGCAATGCTCCACCAGCCGCTTCGCGCCCGCCAGCGTGATCGCATAGCCCTGCGTACCGTAGGCCAGCCCGATCAGCTCCACCACGGTGCGCGAATGTTGCAGGAAATCCTTGTGCACCGGCCGGCTCCAGGTCGGCCGCTTGGCGTAGAGCCGCAGATAATCGATGCCCTGTGCATGCAGGTCGGTCGCCGCCAGCCGCTCCAGATAGCGCCAGTCGACCACCACATCGTCCTCCAGCACGATGGCTTGGTGTACGCCACGCGCCACCATGTCCTGCCAGATCGACCAGTGGCTGGCATAGCAACCGATTTCGCCGCCGGTCATCGCCCGCCCCTTGGCGCGCGCGACCGCCAGTTCGTCCAGCGTCATGCCCGGCGCAAGCCCGGTGCACGCATCGAAGAAGCGCCACGGCAAACATGTATCGGCACGCGCGGCAAAGCCGGCACGCCGAACATCGGCCGATGCCAGAGATACCACGACGATCTCGGCCGTGTTGGCCGATTCGGGCAAGGCTTGGCCCAAGGTCCGGCACCTCCTGCTCTTGGGCGGTGCAAGGTTCACGTCCTTGCAACACGCGGGATTGGTTGGCCTTTTCTTGGTAGCTGCGAATGATGCGGCCGCGAAGTCCGTGCCCGTTCGGGTCACCGCGATCGTCGGGCGCTTCGTCTTCGCAGTCGCAGCATAAGGTTGACGCGCGACGCCAGCGGCGGATGGTGCGACGGAACGATTGCGAAACAAGGCACCCATCCGCATGTCCCAAGTCGCTGTTGTCATTCCCGTTTGGAACGGCCGCACCATCCTCGGCCGCTGCCTGGACGCGCTGGAGCGCCAGACGCTGCCGCGCGAGCGCTTCGACATCATCGTCGTCGACAATGGCTCGACCGACGGCACCGCCGACATCGCGCGCGGTTATGCGAACGTCACCGTGCTGGAGGAGCCGACCCCCGGTTCCTATGCCGCGCGCAACACCGCGCTGGCCCATGTGCGGGCACCCATCACCGCCTTTACCGATGCCGATTGCGTTCCCGATCCCGACTGGCTGGTCCGCGTGCTGGAGGCCGCCGCCGCCAATCCCGGCTTTGGCGTCCTCGCCGGCCGGATCGAACTGTTCGACGAAGGCGAGCAGGAGGGCGAGGTGTTCGGCGACTACGAACGCCTGTTCAGCTTCCCGCAGGCGCATGCCGCGCGCGGCAATTGCGCCACCGCCAACTGGGCGAGCGAAACCGCGCTGCTGCGCGAACTCGGCGGCTTCGATGCCGGGGTGAAGTCGGGCGGCGACCGCCAGATGGCGCTGCGCATCAAGGCCGCCGGGCGCCCGCTCATCTACACCCCCGCGATGATCGTGCGCCATCCGGTGCGCGCCAGCCGCGCCGAACTGGTGCGCAAGCGCCAGCGCCTCAGCGGCGGCCGCTGGGACCGTACCCGCGCAACCCCGCGTCTTGCCCGCGTGCTCGGCGTCACCGCGGTCGATACCGCCCGCCGCCTGCGCCGCGCCGCGATCTCGCCCGGCCTGTCGCTGAAGCGCCGCGCCGCGGTGATGAAATTGACGCTGGAACTGGCCGGCATCGCCACCAGCGAATATCTGGCGCTCGCCGCCGGTCGCAAGGCGGCGCGCGACTGATGACCATGCCCTCCCCCCGCTTTTCTGTGGTCATGCCCTTGTTCAATAAGGCCAGCCATGTCCGCGCCTCGATCGACAGCGTGTTCGCGCAGGCTCATGCCCCGCACGAAGTGATCGTCGTCGACAACGGATCGACCGACGGCGGCCGCGGCATCGTCGCCGCCATTGCCGATCCGCGCATCCGCCTGCTCGATCTCGCCCGCCCCGGCCCCGGCGGCTATGCCGGCCGCAACATGGGCATAGAGGCGGCGACCGGCGACTGGATCGCCTTTCTCGATGCCGACGACCTGTGGGCGCCGAACCACCTGGCGTCGCTCGCCACCTGCATCGCCGACGCGCCGGAGGCGCATGCCGCCGCCACCCGCTTCGACCATGTCTTCGACACGCGCAGCCAGCCGCAGAAGATCGCCCCCGCGCTCCATGCGCCCGTGACGCTCGATCTCGCCGGCTTCCTGTCGGCCTGGCTGGCGGTGCGCGAATGTCCGATGTGGACCGGGGCGATCGCCATCCGCCGCGACGCGCTGATCGCCGCCGGGCTGTTCCCGGACGGGCGGGCGGTCCGCGGCGGCGACAAGGATCTGTGGCTGCGCGTCGTCGCGCGTGGCCCCCTGCGCTACGATCCCACCCCCAGCGCGACCTTCCACCGCGATTCGGAAAACAAGGTCAGCAAGTCGACCACCACCCTGGGCGTTCCCTGTCTGGTGGAAACCGCGCACCGCCTGATGCGCATGGCCCCCGCGCATGAGGTCGCGCTGCTCCGCCGCCTGGTGAATCAGGAAATCGCCCATTACGCGCGTTATGCGATGAAGACGCCCGGCCGGATCGACATCGGACTTGGCGACCTTTGCCTGCCGGAGGGGTGGAGGACCGCCGGACTGGTGCTGGCGGCGCGCCACCTGCCCGCCGGACTTCGCCAGGGCGGCCATGCGCTGCGCAACCGGTTGCTCGCCCGCGCGTGAGGATCATGCGTTTGATCGGGCTGCTGCTGGTCGCGGCTGGCCTGCTGGCCGCCTGCATCGCCTTTGCCGGCCGTTGGGTGGTCGCGCTCGACACCTTCGCGTCGTTCATGCCGCTCTTCGGGGTGGCGGTGCTGCTCGGCCTGCTGCTGGCCCGCACCCGCGCCGCCCTTGCCCTGTCGGTACTGGCGCTGATCCCGGTCGGGGTCGCAGTGCTGCCCGAATGGACGCGCCCCATCCCCGCGGCCCGCGCGGCACAGGTCCGCATCGTCACCCACAATGTCTGGCACGACAATCCCGATCCGGCCGAAACCGCGCAGACGATCCTCGATGCGCATCCGGACGTGGTGCTGTTGCAGGAGGCGAACGGCACCTTCCGCCCGATGCTCGCCGCCCTGCGCCAGAGCCTGCCCTACGCCACCGATTGCCCGGCCGATTGCGAACTCGCCATCCTGTCGCGCTGGCCGATCGGCGAACGCGACTATTTCCTGAAGGATCATGCCGGCCACAGCTTCGGCCCGCCGCTGCTCTGGGCGCGCATCCAGCCGCCGGGCGCCCCCGCCTTCACCGTCGCCACCCTCCATTACGTGCATCCCGGCCCCGAACAGGCGAAGCGCCGCGCCGAACTCGCGCTGGCCCTGGCCGGGGTGCCGCATGACGACTGGATCGTCGCGGGCGACATGAACCTCACCCCCTGGGCCGCCGCGATGCGGGAACAGGATGCCGCGCTGGCCCCCCTCACCCGCTTCACCCGCAGCCTGGCGAGCTGGCGCCGCCCGGTGCCGGTGCTGGCCATCGACCATCTTTATGCCGGGCCCGACTGGGGCCTCGCCGATGCCCGCCGCCTGCCCGCCACCGGCTCGGACCATTATCCCCTGCTGGTTCGGATCGGCCGCCGATGAAGCGCTGGCTCGCCCTATCCTGCATCGCGGTCGCGGTGCCCGCGCACGCGCAGCAGTCCGACGCCACCGACGGGCTCGGCTCGGTCGCCGCCGAAAATCCCTTCGGCCGTGATCGCAACACCAGCGTGCTGGAGCGCAATCACCCCGAATATACGCCCCAGCCCGCGCGCATCGGCGCGCTGGAGGTGCTGCCCCGCGTCGCGATCGGCGCGGGCTATGACGACAATATCTACGCGCAGCCGTCCGGGCGCGAGATCGGCGACGCCTATGTCCGCATCCGCCCGCGCGTCTCGGTCACGCGGCCATCGGAAACGCTGCGCCTCAACCTGTCGGGCGAGCTCGACCTGCTCCGCTACGCCGACCGCACCACCGAAAACGCCACCCAGTATAATCTCGGCGCCTCGGCGAACTACACGATCAGCCGCGACAACCGGCTGAACCTGTCGCTGGCGCATGGCCGTTTTCTTCAGGAACGCGTCTCGCCCGACAGTCCCGAACAGGTGATCCGCCCCGTCCGCTTCACCGTGACGGAGGGGACCGCCGCCTATACCCGCAGCTTCAACCGCCTGCGCCTCCAGGGGATCGGCAGCATCGAGCGGCGCGACTACCGCGACGAGGTGAACACGCTGGGCGACGTGGTCGACCAGGATTTCCGCGACCGCACCACCTATACCGGCACCGGCATCGGCGAATATGCGCTGAACCCCAGCGTCGCGCTGTTCATCGCCGGATCGTACAATGTCCGCGATTACCGCACCCGCCTCGGCCCCGTGCCTGCGCGCAGCTCCACCGGCTGGGAACTCGCCGCCGGCTCCAGCTTCGAACTGGGCCGCAAGATGCGCGGCTCGCTGCGCGCCGGCTATCTGCAACAGGATTACGACGATCCCTTCTTCCAGGACGTCTCGGGCTTCCTGATCCGCGGCGAGCTGGCCTATTTCCTGTCCTCGCTGGTTACGATTACCGGCGCGGTCGATCGCAGCGTCAGCGAGACGGGGATCATCGGCGCCACCGCCTATCTGAAGACCACCTCGTCGCTGCGCGCCGATTACGAATTGCTGCGCAGCCTGATCCTGTCCGCCGGGGCCGAGCTGGAAAAGCGCGACTTTTCGGGCATCGAGCGGGACGACGACCGCTGGACGCTGCGCACCAGCGCCACCTATTCGGTCAACCACCGCCTGCAACTGCGTGCCGACGTGCAACGCCGCACCCAATCGAGCAGCGGCCTCAACGCCGGCCGCAACTTCGCCGACAATCGCATCTCCGTGGGGGTAACCTTCCTGGGATTATAAGAGGATAACGGGCATGCCGGTACTCTACATCTCGCCCACGGGCAGCGGTTCGGGCAACGGATCGAGCGCCGCCGACGCCGCCACGCTCGCCGACCTGCCCAAGCTGATCGCCGCCGCCGGCCCCGGTGGCGAGGTGCGGCTGATCGCGGACCAGGGCGCCTACACCGCGCCCGCCGATGCGCTGTCCATCGTCGCGGGCGGCCGCGAAGGGCTGCCCGTCACCATTCGCGGCGTCGACTCGGCGGGCAATCCGATGGACGCCACCATCACCGGCAGCCGCCCCGCCCCCTTCGACCCCGCCAACCCCAGTGGCGAGGAGGTGATGCGCCTGCTGGACGGAGCCGACCATCTCGTCTTCCGCGACCTCGCCTTCGACAATGTCGGTACCGCCTTTCGCGTCGGTGCTGACATCGCCGACCTGACCGTGCAGGGGATCGCCGCCACCAACGTCGCGCGCTTCTTCGACGACATCGCCTCGGGCGCGAACACCAGCGCGACGATCGATACGCTCACCATCCGCGACGTCGACATCGCCGGCTATTCCAAGGGCGCGATCCGCGTCCAGTATGACAGTTCCAACATCCTCATCCAGGATGTCCGCGCCGACAGCGGGTTTCAGGACGGCGACAATTTCGCCATCGGCCTCCATCTCGACGGAACCGCGCACGACGTGACGGTGGAGCGCGTCGCGATGCGCAACGCCCTCGACACGGTGAACGACTATCGCAACGGCGACGGCTTCGCCACCGAACGCGGCACCTACAACATCTCCCTTCGCGACATCATCGCCACCGGCAACTCCGACGGCGGCCTCGACCTCAAGACCGACAACATCGTCGTCGACGGCGCGATCGTCTCGGGCAACGGGCGCAACATCCGCCTCTGGGGCACGAATGCGCAACTAAGCGACATCGTCAGCCTCGACGCCGGCGCCCCCACCCCCGGCGGCAATCGCGAGCATGTCTGGCTCGGCGCGAACGCCAGCGCCTCCATCGACGGCGCGCTGATCGGCGATCCCGGCTCCCCCACCGTCTTCAACCTCGCCGAGCGGGGCGGCCGCCTGACCGTCCTCGATGCCGGCCTCTCCACGGGCCCCGGCTCCACCCTGGTCAAGCGCGGCACCGGCGCCACCCTGACCCAAACCGACTCCCGCGCCCCGGCCGCTACCGGCACCCCCGCTGCCGACCTCGTCACCGGCACCGCCACCGCCGACACCCTGTCCACCGGCGACGGCGACGACATGGCACTGGGTGGGGCAGGAGACGACCGGATCGACGGCGGCGCGGGCGACGACATGCTGGTCGGCGATGCCGGCGACGACGTGATCGAGGGTGGCGCGGGCGAGGACATTCTGGTCGGCGGCGCCGGCCGCGATCGGCTGAGCTATGCTGGCAGCGCGGCCGGCGTAATTATCGACCTGTCGCACCTGTCGGCCCGCGGCGGCGATGCTTACGGCGACCTGTATGACGGGTTCGAGGATGTGGAGGGCTCCGCATTCGCCGACACCCTGACTGGCGACGCCGCCGCCAACCGCCTCCATGGCAACGCCGGCGACGACCGGCTGTCGGGCGGCGCAGGGGACGACATCCTGGCTGGCGGTGCCGGCGCCGACCTTCTGGACGGGGGTGCCGGCTACGACCTGGCGGAATACCGCGACAGCGCGGCCGCCATCGCGATCGACCTTGCCACCGGCACCGCCACCGGCGGCGATGCGGCCGGCGACACGCTTCTGGGGATCGAGGCGATCGCCGGCTCCGCCTTTGGCGATGCGCTGCTCGGCGGGGCCGGCGGCGACACGCTGGACGGCGCGGGTGGCGACGACCTGATCGACGGGCGCGGCGGCGACGACATGCTGGTCGGCGGGGCCGGCGCCGACACGCTGATCGGCGGCGACGGCCTCGACACCGCCGACTATTCAGACAGCTTGACCGGCGTCGCCGTCGACCTGTCCGCCGGCACCGGCCTTGGCGGCGATGCCGAAGGCGACCGTCTCCTTGGCATCGAGCGGCTTGTCGGCTCCGCCTTCGCCGACACGCTCACCGGCGACGCGGGCGCCAACTGGTTTGTCGGCGGCGCCGGCGCGGACAGGATCACCGGTGGCGACGGCATCGACACGGTGGATTACAGCAGCGATGCCGCCGTCACCGTCGATCTCGCCACCGGCACCGGCGGCGATGGCGACACGCTTGCGGGCATCGAGAATGTGATCGGCACCGCCGGCACCGATCTGCTGGCCGGCGACGCGTTCGACAATGCGCTGTTCGGCGGCGGGGGCGACGATCGCCTTGCCGGGCGCGGCGGCGCCGACCGGCTGGATGGCGGTGCCGGCCGCGACACCGCCGACTATTCGGACAGCGCCGCCGGCATGACCGTCGACCTGCGCACCGGCACCGCCTCGGATGGCGATACGCTGGTCGGGATCGAGGACCTGATCGGTTCCGCGCACGACGACGCGCTCTACGGCGATGCCGGTGCCAACACGCTGACCGGCGGCGCCGGTGCCGATCTGCTCGACGGCGGCGACGGCTTCGACACCGCCGATTACGGCACCGCCGCCACCGCGGTGCAGATCGACCTCGCGCTCGACACGCAAGGCGGCGGCGATGCGCAGGGCGACCGGCTGGTCGGTATCGAGGCGGTCCGCGGCTCGGTCTTCGCCGACGCGCTGGCGGGCGGCCTCGGCGCCGACGCGCTGCACGGTGGCGACGGCGACGACCTGATCGACGGGCGCGACGGCGACGACCTGCTGGATGGCGGCGCCGGCGCGGACACGCTGATCGGCGGCGCCGGCTTCGATACCGTCGACTATTCGCGCAACGCCGTCGCCATCGCCATCGACCTCGCCACCGGCACCAGTACCGGTGGCGAGGCGGCAGGCGACCGCTTCTCCGGCATCGAACGCTTCATCGGCACGCAGTTCGCCGACACGCTGACCGGCGATGCCAACGACCAGTGGTTCACCGGCGGCGGCGGCGCCGACCTGCTGAACGGGGGCGCCGGCTTCGACACCGCCGATTACAGCGCCAGCACGGCGGCGGTGCGCATCAATCTCGCCACCAACGTCCACATGGGCGGCGACGCGGCCGGCGACAGCCTGACCGGAATGGAGGCGGTGATCGGCAGCGCCCTTGCCGACACGCTGGTCGGCGACGCGGGCGCCAACCGACTGGAGGGCGGCGCCGGCAACGACACGCTGGATGGCGGGGCGGGTGCCGATGTCATGATCGGCGGCGCCGGCAACGACGCCTATGTCGTCGATGCACCCGAAGACCAGGTGATGGAGGCAGAGGGCGGCGGCACCGATATCGTCCGCACCACGCTCAACGCGCTGACGCTGGCCGACCATGTCGAGGATCTCAGCTACACCGCATGGGGCAGCTTCACCGGCATCGGCAACGCCCTCGACAATGCGATCTATGGCAGCACCGGCGACGATGCGCTGTATGGGCTGGACGGGGACGACAAGCTGGTCGGCGGCCTCGGCGCGGACCTGCTCGTCGGCGGCGGCGGTCGCGACCAGGCGGATTACACCAAGTCGTCCGCGATCACCGTCAACCTGCAGACCAATGTCAACACCGGCGGCGAGGCGGAGGGCGACCGGCTCTTTGGCATCGAAACCGTGGTCGGCTCCAACTATGCCGACGCCATCACCGGCAACGACGATCCGCTGGTCGCCGACACGCTCTACGGGCGCGGCGGCAACGACACGCTGGTCGGCGGCGCCGGCGACGACCTGCTCGATGGCGGTGCGGGCAACGACATCATGACCGGCGGCGCCGGCAACGACCAATATGTCGTCTACGAGGCCGGCGATCAGGTGATCGAACTGGCCGGCGGCGGCACCGACCGGGTGCGCACGGCGGCGGCCACCTATCTGCTCCCCGACCATGTCGAGGAGCTGGTCTATACCGGCACCGTCGCGGCCACCCTGACCGGCAACGCCGAAAACAACCTGATCGTCGGCCGTACCGGCGGCGATACGCTGTCCGGTGGCGCCGGCAACGACATCCTGCGCGGCGCGGCCGGTGCCGACCTGCTCGACGGCGGCACCGGCCTCGACACCGCCGACTATACCGGCTCGCTCGGTGCCGTCACGATCAACCTGCGCTATGCCACCGCCAGCGGCGGCGATGCGGAGGGGGACCGGCTGGTCAGCATCGAAAACGCCACCGGCGGCGCGCAGTCCGACATGCTGAACGGCAGCGCCGCCGCCAACATCCTGTCGGGCGCGGCCGGCAACGACACGCTGTTCGGCGACGATGGCAATGATACGTTGTACGGCGGCGACGGCCAGGACCGGCTCGACGGCGGCAAGAACGAGGATGCGCTATACGGCGACGCCGGCGACGACTGGCTGATGGGCGGCCAGCAGGCCGATCGTCTCTATGGGGGCGCGGGCAACGACCGGCTGATCGGCGATACCGACTGGATATCCTCGCTGGCCGCCAAGGACGTGCTGGACGGTGGCGACGGCGACGACTGGCTGGTCGGCGACGGCACCGCCTTTACCGCCTCGGGCCGCGGCGCGGACGACCGGTTGACGGGAGGTGCGGGCAACGACGTGCTGATCGGCGATGGCGAGACCTTTGCCACCGGCGCGATCGGTGGCGGGGACACGCTCGACGGCGGCGCGGGCGACGACATCCTGTATGGCGACGCGGTCACCATGGCGGCGGGATCGCGCGGCGGCGCCGATACGCTGACCGGCGGCACCGGGGCCGACCGCTTCGTCTTCGCCGGCAGCTTCGGCCGCGACACGATCACCGACTTCACGCGCAGCGATGGCGACGTGATCGACCTCAGCGGCCACGGCTTGAGCTTCGATACCTTGAACTACACCGTATCGTCTGCCGGCCTGACGATATCGCTAAGCGACACCGACACCATCTTCCTGCGCGGCGTATCGACGCTGACTCAGGGCGACCTCTTCTTTGGGTAAGCCTGTAAAGCCCCTCTCCCCTACGGGGAGCATCAGGTAAACAGCGCCCCGCGCTGTTTAGTCCATGCCGGGAGCATGGACGACCTGATGCTGGCGGGTGAGGGGCCGCCAAACAGTGCAACGCTGCTTGGCCGCCCCTACCCCCGAAACGCCCCCTCGCACCGCGCCAGCATCGCGGCGGGCGCCATCCGGTTGATATACCCCTCCGACCCCTGATCAGACAAAAGCTTGGCCGGTATCCCGCCGACCACGCCGCGCTCCGGCACGTCCTTGGTCACCACCGCATTCGCGCCGACCGCGGCATCCGCGCCGATCGCCAGTCCGCCGATGATCTTGGCGCCCGACCCGATGAATGTCCGGTCACCCACCACCGGCGCGCCCGCGCCGCGCCCCCGGTTCATGAAGCCCAGCACCACGCCGTGCGTCACGTTGACGTTGCTGCCCACCTTCGCGTCGCCGTGAAAGTAGAAGCCGCCGAACCGGTTCAGGAACAGCCCCGGCCCGATCTCGGTATATTCGGGAATCGCAAAGCCGTATTTGTACCGCGCGCGCAGCAGCATCAGCTTGGCCAGCGGATACAGGCCCAGCGCCTTGGCCGGCTTCAGCCGCAGCCAGCCGGCGGTGCGCATCAGCACGGTATATTTGAACCCCGGCGTGAACAGGTAATGCTTCGCGAACGCGCCCGCCGACGTGCGCCCCGCATAGCGGTACAGGTCCGCGGCCAGCACCGCGCGCAGCTTGGCGAAGCTGACGATGCACCCGCGATTGTGCGGCTTGCCCGTCTCGTTGCTGTCCACCGCCCCGGCTGGCGTACCCAGCACGACATCGCGGTCCAGCGTGCCTATCGTCGCGTTCATCAGAAATACCTTTCTGCAAAACGGATGGTGTCGCCCGGCAACACGGGGAAGTCGGCGGACAGCGGATAGATGGTCTCCCCGGCGTCACCCGCGCGCTTCAGGAACACGCGCTTCTCGTTCGCGCGGTAGGTGAAGCCGTCCGCCTTGGCGACGGCGCCACGGATCGTCAGCCCCTGGGTGAAGGGATATTCGCCCGGCTTCTTCACCTCGCCCAGGATGTAGATCGGGCGATAGCTGGCGACCTGCACCGACACCTTGGGCTCCAGCAGGTATCCCGCCTTCAATCGCGCCTGGATCGCCTGCGACAGGGCCTCCGGCCCCAGCCCCGCGGCCTTCACGTCGCCGATCAATGGAAAGGCGATCGTGCCCGCCGGCGAAACCTCGTAATCCCCGGTCAGCGACGCCTCGCCATAGGTGGCGATCTTCACCTTGTCGCCCGGCGACAGGGTGAAGGCGGTTGCGGGCGGCGGCGCGGTGCCCGCCCCCGCCACCGGCCGCTGTCCCGAACAGGCCGGCAGCATCATCAGCGCCGCCGCCATCATCACCATCGCACGCGTCATCGCGACACTCCCGAACGCAAGATCATTTCTCCAGAGGGGGCGGGCACCGGCCGTCCGCGCGGCACCAGTGCCGCCTCGATCCGCGCCCAGTAGCGCGCCGTCGCCTGCGCCACGCCGTAATCCTGCGACCGCGTCCGCGCCGCCGCACCCGCCGCACGCCGCCGCGGCTCGGCGAACACCGCCTGCAAGGCCGCACCGAAGGCCGCCGCATCGTCGGTCGGCACCAGCGCGCCGGCGGGCACGTCCATTGGCCCCGTCACCGCGCTCCGCGCGCGGTTCGCCAGGATCTCGGACGGCCCGGACGCGCAGTTGGTCGCCACCACGGGCAACCCGCACGCCATCGCCTCGACCAGCCCGTTGGGGAACCCTTCCGCATTGGACGGCAACGCGAACATCTCTGCGCGCGCCAGGATCGCGAACGGATTGTCGACGAAGCCGGGCATGTCCACCCGGTCGGCGATGCCCAGCCGCGCGGCCTGTGCCTCCAGGGCCGCGCGCTCCGGCCCTTCGCCCAGGATCACCAGCCGTGCCGGAATGGCGGCGCGGGCATAGGCCTCCAGCAGCATCGCGAAATTCTTGTTCGGCATCAGCCGCCCGACCGCGACCACATAGGGCCCGGCGGGGACGAAGCCCGGCGCCTCGCCTGCGCGCGCCAGGATCGTGTCGTGATCCACCGGGTTGGCGATCGCCGATACCCGGTCGCGCCTCACCCCGAAGTTGGCGACCAGATCGTCCGCCACTCCGTCGGACACCGCGATCACATGCTGCGCCCGCGGATAGGACAGCCGCACCATCGCCCGCGCCGCCAGCGCGCCCGCGCCCCGCCCCAGATGGGCCGAGGTATTCACCCGCTCGCTGATCAGCCATGGCCGCCGCCGGCCCGCCATCGCAAAGGCGTTGGCGACGTTGGCGCGGGTCAGGAAGCTCAACGACACCGCCGGATCGATCCGCCCCACCGCCGCACGAAGCTGCGTCAGGCTCGCCTTCAATCCATGCCGCGCATCGAGCTGCGTCACCCGCACCCAGTCGGGCACGCCGTACACACGCGGATCGTCATCCAGCAGCGCCAGATGCAGGTCGTAGCGTTCCGCCCAGGCGGTCGACCCGGCAAGCAGCGTGGTCAGCACCCGCTCCGCCCCGCCCCCGGCCAGCGAGTTGATGACGAACAGGACCCGTTTCTTTTCCGGCATCGTGCCTCCTCGCAAGCGGGGCCCCGGGGCCGCCGATCTTGCAAGCCTATCACGCGCCGATGCTGCGGTGCACCACGGCCAACCCGTTCCACCGCCGCAACGGGGCGGTTCACCTAATCGCCATCGATCCCAAGGGGTTGCAGCTCAACCGAAGAACAGGTCTCCAGCGGTCAGCGTGTGCACCCCCTGCAACAGCACGGTGTCGCCGCCCAGGGTCAGGCGCACGCCATCGGCGGTATCGGTCCAATGCAACCGGTCGAAACCGGTGTGGAACGCCGCCAGGTCGATGCGGTCGCCATCGCCGTGCACGAAGTCGGTCACCACGTCCTTGCCCGATCCCGGCGCGAAGACGAACCAGTCCGCCCCCGCGCCGCCGGTCAGCCGGTCGTCGCCGCCCCCGCCGATCAGGTGATCGTCACCGGCGCCGCCGTCCAGCCGGTCCGCGCCGCCCTTCGTGCCCGCCGTCCAGAACTGCGCGTCGCCGTACAGCCAGTCGTCGCCGTCGCCACCGCTCAGCACGTCCGCGCCGCCCGCCGCCTTGTCCTTCATCGTGACCGCATCGCCGAACAGCACGTCGTTCCCTGCGCCGCCCTCCACCTGATCATTACCCCCCTTGCCGCTGCCATACAGCGTCACGGCATCGCCCATCACCCGGTCGTCTCCCGTTCCGCCGTCCAGCGCGTCGTTCGCCCCCTTGCCGTTCACCCAGTCGACATCGCCGATCAGCACGTCGTCATCCGCCCCGCCGGCCAGCGTATCCCCCTGCCACCCGCCGGTCAGCACATCGTCGCCTCTCCCCCCGTTCAGTACGTCGACCCCATTGCCGCCCAGCAACGTGTCCCGTCCCTCGCCCCCTTCCAGCACATCATTGCCGTCCAGCCCGCTCAACCGGTCGTCGCCCGCTCCCCCGGTCAGCACATTGGCCAGCGCATTGCCCGTACCCGCAAACGCCCCCCCGCCAATCCGCGCCATATCCTCCAGATTCGCGCCCAGTGTGTAGGCATTTAGCGTCACCTCCACCCGGTCATGCCCGCCACCGGCCCCTTCGGTGATGCGGTCGCCATCATGATCGATCCGGAACACATCGCCGCCCAGCGTGCCGACCAGAGCGTCAGCAACCGGGGGCGGCGGCGCGACCACCGCGCCGTGCGCCGGCTCGAAGGTCGTCCGCCCCGCCGAGGCAGGGCCGGCATCGGCGACCACCCTCTCGGTCACGCTGTCCCAGCCGGACAGCCCCGCCTCGCTCGCCTTGGTCATCACCGTCGCCAGATCCGAATGCGTGATCGCCACGTCCTTCAGCACCAGTTGCCCGGTGGACGAGATCACCTTGGTGCGCGATCCCGCATCCTCGAAACTGCCGCCGTTCACCGTCACCTTGGCCGCGCTGTCCAGCCACAGCTGGTTCTGCTCCGACGATCCCCCGCGCCACACCGGATTGCGCCCCACCGCATCGGTCAGCGTCGCCGATCCCCATAGCCGGTAGTTGCGCCCATTCTCCTCCGACAGGGTACGCAGCAGCGTGGTGTTCTCCGACTTCAGATCATAGCCGCCATCGCTGTTGCCGCGCGCCACCGTGTCGATGAACGCCACGTCGTACACGCCGCGCTCCGACGCAAAGCCGTCGCCGTTCAGATAGCCGCCGGTGGTGCTCAGCACATTCTCCACCGTCACCCCGCGCACCGTCACCCCGTGCACGGTGCCGTCCAGATGGATGCCGGCCGGCATGCCGTCCCCCGTCTGCCCGGCCATATCGATGGTGACGCCCGCCACGTCCACGTCATGCGTGTCATATTGCAGGCGGATCGCGGTGCGCGAGAAGCCCGTCACATCGACATCGCGAATCGTCAGCCCCGCGATCGTCGCGGTCGCGCTCGATCCGCTCGCCAGATTTTCGAAGAAGCGACCGACATTGGCCGCGTCCACCCGCTGGATGGTCAGGTTCGCGATATCCGCGGTCACCCGGAATGCGGTGCCGGCATGGTCGATCTGCAGATCCTCGAACACCAGATGGCTGGCACCGGCGCCCAGCTTGAAGATCTCGGCCCCTTGCGCATCGCCTGCGGTCCAGCTCGTATCGCGCGTACCCACGATATGCGCTTCCATCGCCGCGCCCTTGGAATCGATCCCGCGGATCGTCACCGGCGCACCATCGGCGCCTCCCTTGGAAATGCCGATGATGCCGGCGGGCTTATAGGCCCCCTGGTCCGCGATCATCAGCACCTGCCCGCCCGGGCCGGCCTTGCCGATCAGCGTGTTCATCGATCCGATCGATGCGGCGTTGGCGATATCCTTGCCGCTCCTGTCGCCGGCCCCGGTCGGCGAGACGTAGAAATTAGCCATGACTTCAACAGACCCCGTGCGTGCATGAGACATGAAAGGCTCGTCCCGCCGCCGCTCGATGCTGCTGTTCTGTTCTGGCGATCGGTCGCGCGGACAAGCCGGTCAGCCGCGGCCCCATGGCGCGCTCGTTGCCGATGCGCGATGACACTGCTGCCCACCCCCGAAGCCTGATCTAGATCATAGCTCTTTCGGGCGAGTATATGCGCATGGATTTCAACGCGTTAACCTATATGGATCGTGGAGGCCGCAATGATGAACCGCCGTACGCTGCTCGCCGGCAGCGTTGCGCTCACCGGTAGTGTGACGCTCGATACTGATGCGACCGCAGCGATCACGGACGCACGCCCGCCGTTCGATATCATGCCAGATCAGGGGGGATGGCGCGTACGCAGTTGGGTATTAGCGGAAAATGCATGGCGGCCCAGAATTGCACGCGTTGTGATCGTCGCGGACGAGCTGCGTATCGAAGGGCCGATGAACCCGGGCGATCACGAGATGATATGCCAATATTTTAAATCCCAGCATCGTTGGCAATGAATACCGCCACGGCCGTTCGCGCTGTCAAAAGGGCAAACCAACTATATCATAACCAAGCAATACGGGCGCCGTGATGTTTTCACCCGGCGCCCGAACCAAGTATATCTATCCTTGTTTAGGATTAGGCTAGATAAGTTAGGGCTTCTTCGCAGGCGTGGTTGACGCGGGGTTTGCAACAAGGTTGGTGCTCACCTTGTTGAAGGTATTATTGAGATTGGTACCCAGTGACGTCATCGCGGCGATCGCGGCAACGGCAATCAGGGCAGCAATCAGGCCATATTCGATAGCCGTCGCACCCTTGTTGTTATTCAGAATAGCACGAAGTGCTTGCATGTCTGGCTCCAGTTTCAAGATCATCAGCATTCAGCTTGGCCGGAAACCCCCGGAAAGCGATGACTCGTCTATTCCCGGCCAGTTAAGAGAAACATAAAAGCACAGGACACGGCATTTATTTGGAATACTTAGCTCTTTTACGTTGAGTACAATTTGCTGATAAGACTAGCTATTATCTTGCAAAACTATATTTTTCTTTTCTAGGCACGACCAGCCTTGCCAGCCATGGACTGCTTGCATAGCATCGATTCTCCCTTGCTTCCAAAGCGGGAAACATCACAGGCTCCGGTCTCGACTTCAGGGTCGAGGCCGGAGCTATTAAATCCGATGAATTTCTGCATTTACCGCAAATATTTATGCGTGATCGTCGTGCGGGCAAACCATGTGCCTGCAATGGCATGACATTATACGGCCGTATCTTGACCGCCTGCCCGAATATCAACCGCCTCGGCTAGAGCCGAGCAATCTCCGGCATTCCGGCACGATTAAAAAAGGGCATGCGATAGTCACGCCCAAGACCACACCGCGCCGATACTCAGGTCCGTGCGGGGCGCTCATCCCATTCGGCCCGCGCCGCCTCGGGGGCTGCGTTCGGCTCGGCATCGGCGCTCAGCGCGGCCCGGTATACCGTCATCGTCTCCTGCGCCGCCTTGTCCCATGAAAAGCGGCGCCGGATCTGGCCATGGTCGATCGCCAGCGGACCGCAATCCTCGCTCAGCCGCTCGGTCAGCACATCCACGTCGCCGGTCGGGAAATAGTTGCGCGCCGACAGCTCGATATCCCGGCACGCCGGAATATCGCTCAGCAGCATCTTGGCCCCGCAACTCGCCGCCTCCAGCGCGGCGATCGGCAGGCCTTCGTGATAGGAGGGCATGACGAACAGGGTGCACCGCTCGTACAGGCATCGCAGCGTGGCGCGAGACTGGACGCCGGCGAACACCACCCGCTCGCCCGCGCGGGCCAGCAGCGACTTCGCATACTGGTCCTGATGATCCGCCGCGCCGACGATCACCAGCTTGGCCGTACAGGACGACCGCTCGAACGCCTCGATCAGGTCGTGCAGCCCCTTTTCGGGCACCAGCCTGCCCACCGCCAGCAGGAACGGCCCGTCGATGCCCAGCCGCTCCAGCACCAGCTTCGGGTCCGCATCACGCGGCAGTTCGGGCGCGCCGTTGGGGATATAATGGATGTCGTCGGCCCGCGCCGGAAAGGTTTCGCGCAACTGCCGCGCCAGCGACGGCGACACCGCGATGATCCGGTGCGCAAAGGTCAGCGCCAGCCACTCGCCGAAACGCAAGGCCGTTTTGGCGACGATGCCCCATTTGGCCCGGTGATAATCGGTGCCGTGATGCGTCACCACCACGCGCAGGCCCAGCAGGCGCGCCAGCGGCGCCATCAGCCCCGGCCCGATCGCATGGATATGCACGAGGCTGGCACCCTGCCGCCATGCCATGACGACCGCGACCAGCGTCGCCAATATCGCTTCGAGATGCTTCTGGCGCGGGCACGGCACGCCGACCATCTCCACGCCTTTGAACACGCTGCGCTTCTCGGGCAGATATCCGGCGCGCCCCAGCACGACGGAGGTGTGCGCCGGCCACAACGCCTTGATCCGCGGCAGCAATTCCTCGCAATGGCTTTCCACCCCGCCCATCACGTTCGGGAAGCCACGCAGGCCCGTCACGCAGATCGTCGGTTCGGTCGCATCACCGCTATGCGCGCTTGCACGCTGCACCATGGTCAAACTCCTGCATCGGTTCCCGCCCCATCGCACCTGCCCCCAGATTGCATTGTTCGGGGATCAGGCGACGGCAGCCACCGGCGGCCTTTCCCAACGATCATAGGTGTTCAGATACCAGTCGGCGAAGCGGGCGATCCCTTGCGCCAGCGGCACCTTGGGACTGTACCCGGTCAGCGCCGCGATCGCCGAGATGTCGGCATAGGTCGCGGTCACGTCGCCCGGCTGCATCGGCCGCATCTGCTTGATCGCCGGCACGCCGAGCGCATTCTCCAGCGTGGCGATCATCTCCATCAGGCCGACCGGATTGCAGTCGCCGATGTTGAGCAGCCGGTTCTCACCGCGCGCCGCCGGCCGGTCCAGCACGCCCACCACCCCGTCGACGATGTCGTCGATATAGGTGAAGTCGCGTGCCATCTTCCCCTCGCCGAACACCTCGATCGGCTCGCCCGCCAATATCTTTCGGGTAAAGCCGAAATAGGCCATGTCCGGCCGGCCCCAGGGGCCATAGACGGTGAAGAAGCGCAACCCGCTCTGCGGAAAACCGTAAAGCTTGGCGTAGGACTGGCTCATCAGTTCGCACGACCGCTTGGTCGCGGCATAGAGCGAGACGGGCGCGGTGCACGGCTCATCCTCGCGGAAACCCTCGCCGCCGATCGGCCGGTCGCCGTAAACTGAGCTGGACGAGGCATAGACGAGATGCTCGAAATCCGGCGCATGGCGCGCCGCCTCCAGGATCGCCAGATGCCCCTTCAGGTTGCTCTGTTCATAGGCGAACGGGTTCTCCAGGCTGTACCGGACGCCCGCCTGTGCCGCCAGGTGGACGATGCGGCGGATGCCGTGCCGCCTGACGAGCGCCGACACCGTGTCCGGGTCGGACACGTCGCCGCGCACCATTTCGAACCCTGCACGGCCCTCCAGCCGCGCGGCCCGCGCCTGTTTCAGCGCGACCTCGTAATAGCTGTTGAAATTGTCGAGGCCGATCACCGCCTCGCCGCGTGCGAGGAGGCGTTCGCAGACCGCGTGGCCGACAAAGCCTGCCGCGCCCGTGACGAGGATGGGGTTCGTCATGCCGCTGCCAGCGTCTCTTCGGCGTCGCGGGCCAGTTCGCTGTCGCTCGGCCGCCCGACGCTGGAATAGCGGATGCCGAGCGCCTCCATCTGCTTGGGCGGATAGACGTTGCGCAGGTCGACCAGCACCGGCTCGGCCATGACCTCCTTCAGCCGCTTGAAGTCGAGCGCGCGAAACGCGTCCCATTCGGTCACCAGCACCACCGCCGACGCGCCTTCGGCCACGTCATAGGCGGAACGGCCATATTCGACGCCGGTCAGCATCGTCGCCGCGGCCTCCATCCCCTCGGGATCATAGGCGCGCACCGTGGCGCCGGCATCCTGCAGCGCCTGGATGATCGACAGCGACGGCGCATCGCGCATGTCGTCGGTGTTGGGCTTGAAGGTCAGGCCCAGCACGCCGATCGTCTTGCCGCGCACGTCGCCGTCCAGCGCGTTCAGCACCTTGCGCGCCATGGCCCGCTTGCGGCGGTCGTTGATCGCCACCGTCGCCTCGATCAGGCGCACCGGCGATTCGTGGTCCTGCGCGGTCTTCATCAGGGCCAGTGTATCCTTGGGGAAGCACGATCCGCCATAGCCGGGGCCGGCATGGAGGAATTTGGACCCGATCCGGTTGTCCAGCCCGATGCCGCGGCTGATGTCCTGCACGTCCGCGCCGACCTTTTCACACAGGTCGGCGATCTCGTTGATGAAGGTGATCTTCATCGCCAGGAACGCGTTGGCGGCGTACTTGATCAGTTCGCTGGTCCGGCGACGCGTGAACAGCACCGGTGCCTTGTTCAGATAGAGGGGGCGGTACACCTCCTCCATCGGTCCGCGTGCGCGCTCGTCCTCGATGCCGATGACGATGCGGTCGGGCCGCTTGAAGTCCTCGATCGCCGCACCTTCGCGCAGGAATTCGGGGTTGGAGGCGACGGCGAACTCGGCGACCGGGTTCACCTCGCGGATGATCCGCTCCACCTCGTCGCCGGTGCCGACCGGCACGGTCGACTTGGTGACGATCACGGTGAAGCCGTCCAGCGCGCCGGCGATCTCGCGCGCCGCGGCATAGACATAGGACAGGTCGGCATGGCCGTCACCGCGGCGGCTGGGGGTGCCGACACCGATGAACACCACGTCCGCCGCCGCCACCGGGGCGGCCAGTTCGGTGGTGAAGGACAACCGGCCCGCCGCCACGTTCTTGGATACCAGATCCTCCAGGCCGGGCTCGTAGATGGGAATGCCACCGGCCTTCAGCTTCATGATCTTGGCCGCGTCCTTGTCGACGCACACCACGTCGTGGCCGAAATCGGCAAAGCACGCGCCGGACACCAGGCCCACATAACCCGATCCGATCATCACGATCCGCATATCGTCTGCTCCCTCGTTCGGAGATGGTATTCTCTGCTGCGCTTGCGAACAGTCGGCGTGCCGGGCCGTACCGTCAACGTAGTAGCTTCGAGCCGAGTGAATCCGGCGGCGAAACGAAGTTTTTACTCAATTACTCAAGATGTTGAGAACGCAACCACACTATTGACCTCCGGGTCAGCAACAACCCGGCGGAGTAATCCTTGCGGGAAGATGAACGTTGCGACGCAACATGGCAAGGATGTGCAACGGCTCGTCCCGATGTTGCCTCGTTCGGCCGTTAAGGTAAAAGAAGCGTGCACTCTCGTCGGCCTCCATCATGACCCTTGCACAACGTGCTGCATTTCTTGCCGAATTGCCCGTGTCGCTGGCCATGCGACAGGACCGGCTCGCCCGTGCCGCCGCCATCGTGGAGGGACAGGCGGAGGCCTTGTGCCATGCGCTGGTCGCCGATGGCCGCCACCCCGACGTCACCGCCGCGCTGCACGCCGATGTCGCGCCCGCCCTCGCCACGCTGCGGGATGCCGCACGCTCGGTCGGCGATTGGATGCGCCCCGCGCGTGCCCGCGGCTGGCTTGGCCGGATGACGCGCGGCGACGACTATATCGCCTATCAGCCTTTGGGGGTGGTCGGCCTCGCCGCCTCGCATACGCTGCCGCTCAGCCGCACCATGGGCCTGCTTGCCGGTGCGCTGGCGGCGGGCAACCGCGTCGTGATCCGGTTCGACCCGGCCACGCCGCATCTGGCGCAACGGGTCGCGGCGGCGGTCGCAACCGCCTTCGACCCGGCCGAACTGACCATTGCCGCCGGTGCCGACGCCTTTGCCGCGATGCGCTTCGACCGGCTGGTGGTCAGCAGCCCGGCGAGTCGGCACGATCATGGCGCCGGGCATGACGGCACCGACGCCGTCACCATCCACCGGTCGGGCAAGACGCCGGTGATCCTCGGCCGCTCCACCGATTTCGCCCGCGCGGCCGAGCGCATCGTCGCGGCCAAGCTGGTCCGGGCCGGCCGCGTGCCGCTCACCCCCGATTACCTGCTCGTGCCGGCGGAACAGGAGGAGATGGTCGGCAACTGGCTGTTCCGGGCCGCCGCCCACCTGTTCCCGCGCATCGGCGACCAGGCCGGCGACAGCCGGCTCACCCCGGCGGAGAACGCCCGCATCGATGCGCTGCTGGCGGACGCCCGCGCCCGCGGCGGCGACGTGCTGACCGTGCCCGCCCCCCGCGCGGGCCGCGCGCCGCTCCACATCGTCCGCCATGCCAGCGACGACATGGCGATCCTGCGCGAGGAGATTGCCGGCCCCGTCCTGCCGATGCGCAACTATGCCCCGATCGACGAGGCGATCGCCGAGACGCAAAGGCGCCAGCCCCTCGCCATCTGCTATTTCGGCCGCGACGCCGCCGAGCGGCAGCAGGTGCTCGCGCGCACCATATCGTCGGCGATCGCGATCAACGGCCCCGCCCTGCCCGGCCGCGTCGCTGCCGCCGTCGGCCTGACGCTGGCGGGCGAGCATGGCGAGGCGGCATTCCGCCGGATGAGCCAGACCCGCCGCGTCTGCCGCCCGCCGCTTCTGGATATCGCGCGCGCGCGCGAGGATATGGGGTTCGGGGGCCAGCCCGCCCTGCCCTGATCCATCCACGGCTCGGCGCAAGCCACTGGCATCGCACGGCTATGCCATGATGAGGCGCCAGTCATGCCCGATCCGGTCCTTCGCCGCAGCTCCGGTCCCCGCATCATGGCGGACGGCGAACCCGTTTATATCGTCCGCTCCGGCCAGCGGTTCGTCGGCACCCACGCCAGCGATGTCGGCAACGGCCTGTTCGTCTTTCGCGATCCCGTCAGCAATGTCCGGATCGAGGATATCGCGGTCACCGGCGGCTACCGCGTCATCGAAAACGGCGCCATCAGCCGCGATGCGCGCGCCGATTGCGTCGGCCTCCACGTCCGCGGCGCCCGCGCCACCGGCCTGACGCGCAGCTTCGCGCGGATCCGTTACAACAGCCATCACGGCGTGTTCGAGGATGTGCAGGCCAGCGGCATCCGCACCACCGGCGCGCACGACCTGCCCGTCGGCATCGCCTTCATGGGCGAAGCGCATGATTTCCGGCTTGAACGCTGCACGATGCGCGGCTTCTGCTGGCAGCGTGGCGAGAAGCGCTACTGGAACGGCGACGGCTTCTCGTCGGAACGGGGCAATGCCCGGCTGATCTTCCGCAAATGCGCCGCCTGGGACAATAGCGATGGCGGCTTCGACCTGAAATCGACCGAAACCCTGCTCGACGACTGCGTCAGCGGGCGCAACGCGCGCAACTACCGGCTGTGGTCCAGCATCCATGCCACCCGGCTGACCAGCATCGAACCGCGCAAGACCGGCGGCATCGGCGACACCGTCCACTTCATGCTGATGGGCACCAAGTCGCCCGGTGCCGAGCCGCCGGTGATCCGTATCGACCATCTGGTGGTGCGCAGCACGACGGGGTACCCCATTTTCGACGTGCATGACGGACCGGTCCGCCTCGTCATCGGCACGCATGATATCCAGGTGCCAAAGGGCACGCCACTGGTCCGTCGTCAGGGTAAAGCCGGTGTCGCCGGTGGCATTCAATTTGCCGGTGCGCCGCCTCGCCTTTGAATTACCTGAAGATTATTCTTCCGGGCGCGCTTTGCACACAGTTCAACGCCGGCATCTTGCTGCGATGCAGCGCAGCGGCGCAGCATGGCCGTGTCAGACGAGGACATGGCATGAAGAGCGGTTGCCGCGCGCCGATCCGGCCCGGTGTCCGCGTCAGTCATCTCCCCGTTTCCGACGCTGGTTTCCCGCCCGTGCCCCCGCGCCCCCGCGCTCGGGCACGGCGCAATCATGAAGAGGGTGGAACATGCGAAAGCTACGCAAGGCGGTCTTCCCGATCGGCGGAATGGGAACGCGCTTCCTGCCCGCGACCAAGTCGATGCCCAAGGAGATGCTGCCCGTCGTCGATCGCCCGCTGATCCAATATGCGGTGGACGAGGCGCGCGAGGCGGGGATCGAACAGTTCATCTTCGTCACCAGCCGCGGCAAGGGGATGATCGAGGATCATTTCGACCATGCCTTCGAGCTTGAGGAAACGATGAGCCGCCGCGGCAAGTCGCTTGGCGTGCTGGACGATACCCGCATCTCGCCCGGCGACATCACCGTCATCCGGCAACAGGAACCGCTCGGCCTCGGCCACGCCGTCTGGTGCGCCCGCCGCGTCGTCGGCGACGAGCCGTTCGCGGTGCTGCTCCCCGACGATCTCATGGTCGGTCGCCCCGGCTGCCTGAAGCAGATGGTGGAGGCCTATAACGAACGCGGCGGCAACCTGATCTGCACCGAGGAGGTCGCACCCCAGGATACCGCCAAATACGGCATCGTCACGCCGGGCGAGCGCTTCGGCGCGGTGACGGAGGTGAAGGGGCTGGTCGAAAAGCCCGCCCCCGCCGATGCGCCCTCCAATCTCGGCGTCATCGGCCGCTACATCCTCCAGCCCGAGGTCATGGACATCCTCGCCGGCCAGGAAGAGGGTGCGGGCGGCGAGATCCAGCTGACCGACGCGCTCGCCCGCCTGATCGGGCAACAGGCATTTCACGGCGTCACCTTTCGCGGCACGCGCTATGACTGCGGCGACAAGGCCGGTTTCGTGACCGCGACGATCGCGCTGGCACTACAGCGGCCGGATATCGCGCCTGCGGTCCGCGCCTTCATGGCGACGGCGGCGTAAGTCCCCATGGACGCGATGGTCCGCCGGCCCCAGGGTCCCCGCCACGACGCCCCCGATCCGCAGGTGGATCGGGCCGCGCTGATCGACCTGCATCGCATCTTCGGCATCATCCGGCGCCGCTGGATGGTGATCGCAGCCTCGGTGCTGGCGGCCATCGTCCTTGCCACCGCCGCCTATCTGACGGCGGAGCCGCGCTACACCGCCACCGCGCAGGTGGCGCTGGATCGCAGCCGTGAAAAGGTCATCAACGTCGATGCGATCACCCCCACGGTCGATCCCGACTCGGCGGCGGTGGATACCGAGGTGCAGATCCTGCGCTCGCCCGAGCTGATCGGCCGCGTCGTCGACCGGCTGCACCTCGAACGCGACCCCAATTTCAACAAGGCGCTGGAGGATCAGCCCGCGCCCCCCGCCGGCGAGCCCGACCTGATCGGCCGCCAGCGCGCGATCGGCACCATCCTCGGCAACCTGCTGGTGAAGCGTGACGGCCTGTCCTACGCGATCAGCGTCACCTTCGAGGGGGACGAGGCGATCCAGACCGCCAAGGTGACGAACGCGATCATCGAGGAATATGTCGCCGGCCAGACCGGGGTGAAGACCCAGGCCACCGCCCGCGCCCGCACCTTCCTCGAACAGCGGCTTCAGCAACTGCGCGTCCAGGTGCTCGGCGCCGAACGCGCGGTCGCCGACTACCGCGCCTCGCACAACCTGTTCGCCCTCTCCAGCGCCAGCACGGTGACGCAGGAGGAGATGTCCAACCTGTCCACCCAGCTCGCCCAGGCCCAGGCCGAGAACGCCGCCGCCCAGGCGCGCCTGTCCACCGCGCGCGCGCAACTGGCGCGCGGCCGCAGCGGCGAGGAACTGGGCGAGTCGCTCGATTCGCCCGTGGTCAGCGCGCTTCGCTCGCAACGCGCCCAGGCCGCACGCGAGGTCGCCGCGCTGGAGAAGCGCTACGGCCCGATCCATCCCGAACTGGTGCGGGCGCGCGGCGAACTCGCCTCCACCGACGAACAGATCAAGGCGGAGGTCGGCCGCGTCGTCGCCAACGTCTCGAACCAGGCGACGATCGCGGCACAGCGCGCCGCCTCGCTGTCCGGATCGATCGCCGCGGCGCGCGGTCGCCTGGCCGGCGACAACGAAGCCTCGGTGCGGCTGAACGAGCTGGAGCGCAACGCCGAATCCGCCCGCACGCTCTACCAGGCCTTTCTCGACCGCTATCGCCAGACGGTGGCGCAGGCGGGCCTCGAACGCTCCGACTCCTATGTGGTCAGCAAGGCGCGCGTTCCCGGTGGGCCCAGCAGCCCCAAGGCGCTGATGTATGCCGCCATGGCGATCGTCGGCGGCCTCGGGGTCGCCGCCCTGCTCGTCCTTCTCCTGCAACTGCTCGAACGCGGGCTGGAAACCGGCGAGGCGGTGGAACGGACGCTGGGCCTGCCCACGCTCGCCTCCATCCCCGATGCGCGCACGCTGCCCGCCTATCGCAAGGGCGGCCTGCCCGCGCCGCCGGCGGAATTGCTGCTGAAACGCCCGCAATCGGTCTTTGCCGAGGCGTTCCGGACGCTGCGCACCTCGATCCAGTTCGCCCAGTCCGGCTCGCCGATGCGCGTCGTCGCGATCACCTCCTCGGTGCCGGGCGAGGGCAAGACGACCACCGCCATGGCGCTCGCCCGCGCCGCCGCCAGTGCCGGCGCACGCGTCCTCCTCATCGACTGCGACGCCCGCCGCCGTGCCTTCAGCCGCGAATTCGCCGAGCGGGTCGAGGTCGGGCTGGACGAGGTGATCGACGGCAACGCCACGCTGGATCAGGCGATCATCAAGGATGCGCTGACCAACGCCGACCTGCTGCCCCAGCGCCCGAACGCCGATGGCATCAGCCTGTCGGACACCACCCGCTTTGCGGACCTGCTCGAACACTTGCGCGAACGCTACGACCTCATCCTGCTCGACACGCCCCCCGTCCTGCCGGTCGACGAGGCCCGCGTCCTGGCCAGCATGGCCGACGGCGTCGTCTTCCTCGTCCGCTGGCGCAATACCCCCGCCAAGGCCGCCGGCATCGCGCTGCGCCAACTCCACGACGTCCAGGCCAACGTCCTGGGCGTCGCCATGACCCTGATCGACATGCGCGACCACGCCCGCTCCGGCTTCGGCGACGCCAGCTACTATCTGCGCGAATACAGCAGCTATTATGCGGGGTAGGCACGAAAAAGCCCCTCCACTTCAGGGGAGGGGTTGGGGTGGGGCGCCTCGCCAAACGCTGCGCCTGCGGACAGGCCCCACCCCCAACCCCTCCCCTGAAGGGGAGGGGCGGTACAAATGAACGCCACCCTCTCCAGCTACGGCCCCGCCTTCGGCCTCGGCGTCCTCATCCCCGTCACGCTGCTGCTCATCGTGCCGCTGGTCATGGCGATCCGCAACACGGCCAGCGTGCCGGGCAAGTTCGTCATCATCGCGCTCTGGCTCCGCTACATTGCGGGCGCCTATCACATCTACATGTTCAAGCGGCTCGGCGCCGGGCTGTCGGGCAATGCGCTCCTGTCGATCGGCGTCACCGCGATCGGGCTCGCCTTCATCGTCCGCCCCGCCAATCTCGCCATCCGGCAATTGCTGCCGATCTATCTCATCATCGCCGTCGCGATGGTCAGCGCGGTGCTCAACCACGATCCCGCCGGCGGCATCAACACCGCGGTCAAATACGCCTATCTGATCGTCATCGCGGTTGCCGTGTTCCAGGCGCTGCGCCTCGATCCGGAGGGGCGCTTCATCGGCTGGGCGCTGGTCGCCTTCCTGCCGCTGCTCGTCTTCCAGGCGCTGTCGGTGGTGCTGCATCTGCCCAAGGGGTCGGAAACCGGCGACGGCCTGGTCTGGATCGGCGGCTATAACCACGAAGGCGCCTTCTCGGTCGCGCTGGTGGCGGGCTTCACCGTCGGCTGCTTCGCCCGCTCGGTCCGCCCCGCCATCCGCATCGCCTTCCTCTTCGTCACCCTGATCGGCATCCAGCTCGCCGGATACCGCACGTCGATCCTCGCGCTCGCCCCGCTCGCCGCCGCCACCTTCTTCATGGGCATGACGGTCAGCGTCCGGCGCGAACAGCGCGCCTTCATGGCGACGAGCGCACTTGTCGGCGGCACCGTCGTCCTGTCCCTCGCCGCCATCCTCTATGCCGACAAGTTCGCCGACCTCGTCACCTTCCTCTCCCACCCCGGCCAGCTCATCAAACCCCCCCGCGAATTCGACTATGCCGATCGCCAGGTCATGTCGGCCCGCCCGCTGATCTGGAGCAGCTATCTGTACGCGTGGAAGGAGGGCGGCGCCGTCCAGACACTTGTCGGCTTCGGCCCGGAAAGCTGGGAAGGGCTGTTCAAGGTCTATCCGCACAACACGCTGGTCGGCACGCTCTACGAACTCGGCCTGTTCGGGGTCGCCGCGATGGTGCTGCTGTGGATCGTCATGGCCGCCGCCGCCTTTCGCGCCGCGGGCGAGCGCATCAAGCTGGTCGCCGCCCACTTCGCCTTCTTCCTGCTCAACATGGCGACCATGCCCTTCTGGCAGGTGGAGGGGCTGGGCCTGTACGGTTTCCTGTGCGGCTACACGATCTTCCAGGCCCGGGCCGCGGCCGCACGTCCGCGGTGGCGCCGTTCGCTACCCATGGCCCATCGATCCGAAATGGGTGCGTCTCTCGCCCGATAGAACCGGAACAACGCACTCTATTATCTTGGATTTCACCTCTTGCGCCTAGCGATGCGGGCAGGAGGAACCATGTCCGAGCCGATCACCAGCTTTACGGAAAAACTCGCCGCCTTCGGCTATACGCCGGGCAGCTACCGCGCCTTTCCGGCGGTCCGCAAGATCGTCGCGCGCCACGCCCCCGCCGCGCTGCGCCGCCTGTACGACCATATCCGCGCGACGCCCAGGGCGGCCGCCTTTTTCGGCTCGCCCGCCGCGATGGACCATGCCCGCGACAAGCAGCTCGACCACTGGCTCACCCTCTTCTCCGGCCCGCTGGACGACCAGTACCGCATCCGCGCCGAACGCATCGGCAGCGTCCACGCCCGCATCGGCCTGTCCCCCACCTGGTACATCAGCGGCTATGCCCGCATCCTCGAAGACATCCTGCCCAGGATCCTGCGCCGCGGCATGCTCAACCCGCTTGCCGCGTCGCGCACCGCGACCACGCTGGTGAAGGCGTCGCTGCTCGACATGGACGTCGCCCTGTCCGCCTATTTCCAGGCCGAGGAAGCCCGGCGCGAGGCGGTGATCGCACAGGTCGGCCGCGTGCTCGAACGGCTGGCGGGCGGCGATTTCACCGCCACGCTGGATGACCTGCCCCCCGGCTACGAAGCGCTCGCCGCCGATTTCGAATCGATGCGCACCCGCTTTTCCGCCACGCTCGGCCAGGTCGCGGATGCCGCCGCCCGCATCAACACCGGCTCCTCAGGGGTCAGCGGCGCATCCGACACGCTGTCCCAGCGCACCGAGCAACAGGCCGCCAGCCTGGAGGAAACCGCCGCGGCGATGGACCAGATCACCAGCACCGTCCGCCGCACCGCCGAGGACGCCGCGCGCGCCAACGGCGCGGTCGGCCAGGCCCGTGGCGAGGCACAGACCAGCGGCACGATCGTGCGCGAGGCGATGGCCGCGATGGACGGCATCGCCCGCGCCTCGGCCGAGATCGTCGACATCATCGCGGTGATCGACGGCATCGCCTTCCAGACCAACCTGCTCGCGCTCAACGCCGGAGTCGAGGCCGCACGCGCCGGAGAGGCCGGCCGGGGCTTTGCGGTGGTGGCGTCGGAGGTGCGCGCGCTGGCACAACGCTCGGCCGACGCGGCCAAGGACGTAAAGGCACGGATCACCGGCGCCTCGGCACAGGTGCGTGTCGGCGTCGACCGGGTCAACAGCACCGGCGAGGCGCTGGAGCGCATCATCGCCCATATCGCCGATGTCGACGCGCTGGTCGCCCAGATCACCGAGGCGGCGGGACAACAGGCGCAGGGGCTGGCGCAGGTGAACACCGCGGTGGCGGAGATGGACGGCGTCACCCAGCAGAATGCGGCGATGGTCGAACACGCCGCCGCCGCCGCCCGCGATCTCGCCGCCGAAGCCGACGCACTGGCCCGCGAGGTCGCCCGCTTCCAGCTCGGTCAGGCGGCGACTCTGCCTGTGCCGAGGCGTGCAGAGCCGATCAGACTGGTCGCGACGCGCTGACGCGGGATGCCATCAACTGTCCCTCTATCCGTTCGTCTCGAGTAGTCGTCGAGTAGCAGCAAAGCTGCGTATCGAGACGGCGTATCGAGAGACCCTCGCCACAAGCAGGCACCTCTCGATACAGGCTCTCGACAAGCTCGATCCTTACTCGAGGCGAACGGACGGGGTGGATGTGGATCGGGGTTGAAGCGTTGCGTGTCATACCCAGCCCACCACCTCCGCTCGTGCCGAAGCACCCGGCCCAACCATCCCATTAGGCGACAACGCCGCGAGCCCGCCCCCAAACGAAAATGGGGAGCCCCGAAGGACTCCCCATCGACCGCGCGGCGGCTCAGCGTCTTGGAAGCGGGAGGCCCGCCCGCGCGGAACAGCTCAGTTGCTGTCCGAGTCGTCGTCGCTGTCGGCAACGATCACGATGCCGGCAACGACCGCAGCAGCGGCGAGCACGGCAACGATCACGCCACCACCGGCGAGCTCGTTCTTCTTGGCAGCCGGAGCAGCGGCGCGAGCCGACTTGGCAACCGACAGGCTGGCGGCCGAGTTGGCCGGAGCGGCTGCAACCGGAGCCGCGACGAGCACGGTTGCGGCAGCAGCGGTAAGGATCTTACCGAACATGATTAGAACTCCCAAAATGCGAGTGTCGCTCATGACCTGAATCAAGTCGGAAGTCCAGCCTCTTTACTGTTGCGAATGTTACGAACGCTTGCGCCACGCGGCTTCCAGCCACATCAGCATGCTGCCCACCGACACCAATGCCACCGCCATGATCGTTTCCTGCACGCCCATGACGCCTCCTCGAACAATCCCTTATGTTGCACCGCAACATGGGTGCATTCAAGTAGTGGCCTGGCGGAAAGCGCATAATCGTCCGTATCGGCCTCGGCGGGCAAGCATGCGCCACGATTGCATAACCGTGATAATCACTCGCATTAGCCTTGCATTGCACCATGCCGAGGATTAGGCAGGCGGCGTGGATCAGCTTCGCCTTTCCCCTTCCCCCGCTCCCCAACCGGCCGCTCCCCAGCCGGCGGCCCGCGCGTCCCGCCCGGCGAAGCGCAAATGGCGCGGCTGGTGGCTCAAACAGCTTCATACCTGGCACTGGATCAGCGCCGCCGTGTCGCTGGTCGCGATGCTGTTGTTCGCGATCACGGGCGTTACGCTCAACCATGCCGCCTCGATCGCCGCGACGCCGGTTGTCACCACCCGGAATGCACCGCTGCCGCCGCTGATCGTGCGCGCGCTGGCGGTGCCGCCCCCGGCACCGGATGCGCCGCTCCCCACAAAGGTCGCTGCTGCCGCCAAGCGCGCGGTCGGCCTCGATCCCGCCGGCCACGCCGCCGAATGGTCGGATGGGGAGGTCTATGTCGCCCTCCCCCGCCCCGGCGGCGACGCCTGGCTGTCGATCGACCGCGCCAGCGGCCGGATCACGGCGGAGATCACCGATCGCGGCTGGATCTCCTACCTCAACGACCTGCACAAGGGGCGCAACGCGGGCACCGCCTGGTTCTGGTTCATCGATGTCTTTGCCGTCGCCTGCATCCTGTTCACGCTGACCGGGCTGCTGCTGCTTCAGCTCCATGCCCGCCACCGGCCGTCCACCTGGCCGCTGGTCGCCGCCGGGCTGGTCGTGCCGGCACTGCTCGCCATCCTGTTCATCCACTGAGGGGGTTTTTCCATGCGTCCATCGCCGCTTCTGCTCGGCATCGGCATGATCGCCGCGCCGGCCACCGCCGGTACGGTCACCGTCACCATTCCGCGCCTGAACGTCGCCGAATATCACAAGCCCTATGTCGCGGTCTGGCTGGAGCCGGCGGCCGGCGGCCCCGCGCGCACGGTAGCGCTATGGTATGACGTGAAGAAGGGCGGCAACGAGCCCGGCACCAAATGGCTCGCCGATCTGCGGTCCTGGTGGCGCAAGGGCGGGCGCAGCATGGCGATGCCCGCAAACGGCGTCAGCGGGGCCACCCGTGCCCCCGGCCAGTATCGCATCCCGCTGCCCGCCGATCTGAAGCCCGGCCAATATGTCCTGAACGTCGAGGCTGCGCGCGAGACCGGCGGCCGCGAACTGGTCAGCATCCCCGTCACCGTGCCGAACGGCACCGCGCAGAAAAGCGGCACGTCCGAACTCGGCGCCGTCGCCCTCTCCGCCCGCTAAAGGAGTTCTCCATGAAGCGCTTCCTGCTTGTCGCCACCGCGCTCCTGTCCATCCCCGCTGCCGTATCCGCGCATCGCGGCTGGCTGCTCCCGTCGGGCACGATCTTCTCGGGCACCGGCAGCTGGGTGACGGTCGATGCGGCGGTGTCGAACGACCTGTTCTTCTTCGATCACCAGCCGATGCGGCTCGATGCGATGAAGGTCTGGCAACCGGACGGCACCCCCGGCCAGCTTCAGAACGGCGCCACCGGCCGCTACCGCTCTGTCTTCGACGTGAAGCTGGACAAGCCCGGCACCTGGAAGATCGGCAGCGAGAACAGCGCCGTCATGGGCAGCTTCAAGGTAAATGGCGAGGAAAAGCGCATCGGCCGCCGCGGCCCGCCCCGCCCCGACATGCCGCCGCCGCTGACTGTCGCCGATATCCCGGCGAATGCGACCGACGTGAAGCTGACCGAGATCGTCAACCGCAACGAGATCTTTGTGACCGCCGGCGCGCCCACCACGACCGTGTTCAAGCCGACCAACAAGGGTCTGGAGCTGTCCCCCGTCACCCACCCGGACGAGCTGGTCGCGGGCGAGCCGGCGAAGTTCCGCTTCCTCGTCGACGGAAAGCCGGCCGCCAACCTCAAGGTCACCGTCATTCCCGGCGGCAAGCGCTACCGCGACTCCGAGAACGCGATGGACCTGACCACCGATGCGCAAGGGCTCCTGACCGTGACCTGGCCGGCCGCGGGCATGTACTGGCTGAACGCCACCGCGACCGACAACACCACCACCACGCCGCGTGCCACCGAGCGTCGGCTGGGCTATGTCACCACGCTGGAAGTGATGGCACCGTAAGGCGCGGATGGGGCAGGGCGACGGTCGACATGCGCATCGCCCTCCCCACCCGTATCGACCCCGCCGCCTTCGCCACGCGTGACGCATCCGCACCGATCGTCACGCTGGAGGGCCCGACCATGGGCACCCGCTGGCGCGTCCTCTATGCCGGTCATGCCGACCCCGCCCCGATCGCCGCGGCGATCACGCAGACGCTGGCGCGCATCGTTGCGGAAATGAGCCACTGGGACACGGACTCGGTCCTGTCCCGCTTCAACCGCGCGCCCGCCGGCCATTGGATCGACCTGCCTCCCGATTTCGCCCATGTCATCGCCGCCGCCCTGCGCATCGCCGGGTCGAGCGACGGCGCCTTCGACCCTGCCATCGGCCACCTCGTCAACGCCCATGGTCACGGCCCCACCCGGGCGTCCGGCCCCCGCAACGGCTGGCAACACCTCGCCTGGGACGCCGCCGCCCGCCGCCTCCGCCAGCCCGGCGGCCTCGCGCTCGACCTGTCCGGCATCGCCAAGGGCCACGCCGTCGATGCGCTCGCAAACGTCCTGCGTCGCTTGCCGATCGGCCATGCCCTTGTCGAAATCGGCGGCGAACTCCGCGGCACCGGCATCCGCCCCGATGGCGACCCCTGGTGGGTCGATATCGAAAACCCGCCCGGCGCCCCCCTTGCCCCCTTGCGCATCGCACTCCACGATCTGGCGGTCGCCACCTCGGGCACCTACATCCGTGGCGACCATAATCTCGACCCCCGCACCGGCCGCCCGGCCGCGCACGGCGTCGTCGCCGCCAGCGTGATCCACCCCAGCGCCATGGAGGCGGATGCGTTCGCCACCGCGCTGACCGTGCTGGGCCCGGATGCAGGCGCCGCCTTTGCCATCCGCCACGCGCTTGCCGCGCGGCTGGTGATGCGGCGGCGCGGGACATGGGACGAATGGCTGAGCCCCGCGTTGCTCGCGATGCTCGAACCGTAGGAACAGGAGACGTTCGCATGACCCGCTATGCCCGCACCGAAGAGGCGATCGCCCGGCTGACCCCCGAGGAATTCTACGTCACCCAGCAGAGCGGCACCGAACGCCCCGGCACCGGCGCGCTGCTGGACAACAAGAAGCCCGGCATCTATGTCGATGTGGTGTCCGGCGAACCGCTCTTCGCCTCGTCGGACAAATATGAGTCCGGCTGCGGCTGGCCCAGCTTCACCAAGCCGATCGAGCCCGCCCATGTCACCGAACTGCACGACCGCAGCCACGGCATGGTCCGCACCGAGGTCCGCTCGGCGCATGGCGACAGCCATCTCGGCCATGTCTTCCCCGACGGCCCGCGCGACCGGGGCGGCCTGCGCTACTGCATCAACTCCGCCGCGCTACGCTTCGTGCCTCGCGAGGAGATGGAGGCGCAGGGATATGGCGACTATCTCGATCAGGTCGAAGACCTGGGCTGACCCGCCCTTGCCGATGGACAAGCTCCCCCCACCCGTGCAGGCTGTGCACGGGTGGGAAAATGGGAGACAAGTCCATGATCGGAGAGGATTTTAATCGGCGCACCGCGCTCAATCTGATGGGCCTCGGTCTGGCGGGCGCAGCATCCGGCGCCCTGGCCCAGGCCCCCGGTCGCAAGCTCGGCTACGCCGTTGTCGGCCTGGGCGGCTATGCCACGCGCCAGATCATGCCGCAGTTCAGGAATTGCCGGTCCTCGCGCCTCGTCGCCCTGGTCAGCGGCACGCCGGAAAAGCTCGCCCGCTACGGCGACGAATACGGCATCCCCAAGACGCACCGCTACAGCTACGCGAACTATGATCGCATCCGCGACAATCCCGATATCGACATCGTCTATGTCGTCCTGCCCAACAACATGCACGCCGAATACTCGATCCGCGCCAGCCAGGCGGGCAAGCACGTCATGTGCGAAAAGCCGATGGCAGTCAGCGCCGCCGAGTGCGAGGCGATGATCGCCGCCGCCAAACGCGCCAACCGCAAGCTGATGATCGGCTACCGCTCCCGGTTCGAGCCGCACAACGTTCTTGCGATCCAGCTGGCCCGGCAGGCGCATGTCGGGCGCACCCGCATCGTCACCGCCGAACACGGCTTCAACGCCCAGCCGAACCAGTGGCGGCTGGACAAGGCGATGGCGGGCGGCGGGTCGCTGATGGATATCGGCATCTACAGCCTGAACGCCGCGCGCTATCTCATGGGCGAGGAACCCGTCTCGGTCACCGCGGTCGAGTCCACCGACAAGAGCGATCCACGCTTCCGCACCGTGGAGGACCAGATCAACTTCATGCTGCGCTTCCCCTCCGGGGCGATCGCCGATTGCGTGTCCAGCTACAGCTCGAACCATAATCGCTACCGCGTCGTCGGCACCGATGGCTGGATCGACCTGGAACCCGCCACCTCCTACGAGGGGCAGCGCATGCGCATCCGCAAGGACGGCAAGGAAGCGGTGCGCGACGTGCCCCCCGGCCCGGTCAACCAGTTCGTCGGCCAGCTCGATCACCTGTCCGAATGCGCGCTGACCGGTCGCCAGCCGATCGTCGCGGGCGAGGAGGGCCTGGCCGACCTCCGCCTGATCGAAGCAATCTACCGCTCCGCACGCGAAGGCCGCCAGATCAAGCTGGCATGATTTCACTCCCTCTCCCCCACGGGGAGGGGGAGGGTTCTGCAACTACCAGCAGGCGCTCATCGCTGACCCCTCTCCCCGAGGGGGAAAGAGCTTCGAGCGCCCGTAACACCCCCGTCACGAATCCATCACCGACCCGTCACCAAATTGGCGCGCCCCTGTAACATCGCTGCCCCAAAGCCCCCCTTCAGCGACTGGCGCCCGATGCGCCGGCACTCACGATCAAGCGCCCAGGGGGGACATCATGAACGCCGCCACGCCCGGTATCCGCATGCTTGCGGGTGCCTCGCTTCTCGCCATCACCCTGGCCGCCGCACCGGCTCGGGCCGCGCCGGATGCGACGCCCGTCGCCGCCGCCGCACCCGTTGCCGGCCCCACCATCTCGGGCCGCGTCTATGACGCCGCCGGCGTCGCCCTGCCCGGCGCGCGCATCGTCGTGGAGGGCACCGGGATCGAGGCGACGACCAGCCTGCAGGGGGAATTCACCGTCTCCGTGCCCGCCGAGGGCGACGTGACGCTGCTGATCGATTATCTTGGCCGTCCCCGCCAGACGCGCCTCATCACCCCCGCCGATCGCGGCGCCCGCGTCGAGGTCACGCTGCCCGCCGCCGGCACCGCCGATAACGAGATCGTCGTCGTCGGCGCCTCGCTGCTCGACAACACCGCCCGCGCGCTCAACCAGCAGCGTCAGGCCGACAACACCGTCACCATCATCTCGGCGGACGCGATCGGCCGCTTCCCCGATCCCAACATCGCCGAGGCGCTGCAACGCGCCCCCGGCGTCGGCATCGAGCGCGATCAGGGCGAGGGCCGCTACATCAACGTCCGCGGCGCGCCCAGCGAATGGTCGGCCATTTCGGTGGACGGCGTGCAGATCGCCTCGGTCGATCCCAGCACCCGTGCGGTCGATCTCGACACCCTGCCCTCCGACATCGTCGCCAATCTCGAAGTGTCCAAGTCGCTGCTCCCCGATCAGGAAGCGGACTCGATCGCCGGCGCGGTCAACATCACCACCCGCTCGCCCTTCGACCGCCGCGGCTTCGCGCTGACCGGCATGGCCGGCGCCAGCTACAACCAGTTCGGCAAGGGCAGCGACTACCGCGCCTCCGGATCGGTCAGCGACCGGTTCGGCGCGGACAAGCAGTTCGGCGTGCTCGTCTCGGGCAGCTATTCGCGCACCCATCGCCGCCCCGACAATGTCGAGAATGGCTGGGACTATGTCGGCGACCTGCTGCGCGTCACCGAGACGCTGTTCAAGGATTACGACACCAAGCGCGAGCGGATCGCCGGCACCGGCGCGTTCGAATGGCGCCCGTCCGACGCCACCCGCCTGTGGGTTCGCGGCTCCTATGCCCGGTTCAAGGACGATGAGTTTCGCGATCGCCTGGCCATCATCTGGACCGATGGCACGCTGCAACCCGGCTCTACCGACACCGCCGCCACCTTTACCAACACGCGCCTGACCAAGCAGGTACGCCACCGCGTGCAGGTGAACGAGATCTGGTCGGTCACCACCGGCGGCGAACAGCGGCTGGGCGACGGCACCTTCCGCTTCGACGCGGCCTATACCGAATCCGCACAAACCTATCCGCGCCGTGACGAACTGCTGTTCCGCTCGTCGCTGCGTCCGCGGCTTTCCTATGATTTCGGCAACAATGCCGATCTGCCGAGCTATTCGCTGTTCACCTCGAACGAGCATCTGCAAACCGACCGCTACAGCTTCTACGAGAACACCTACCGGTCGAACACGACGAAGAACGACCAGTTCAGCGCCTCGGCCCGCTTCGACCTGCCGGTACCGATGGGCGACGGCGTCGCGACGCTCAGCACCGGCGGCAAGTACCGCGAACGCAACATCAGTGCCGACGAGGAACGCTTCCGCGACCGCCGCGCTACGGCCGCCCCGACCGAGACGCTGACCGGCCTCCTGTCCGACGAGGAATCGCGCAACTTCGACTATGTGTTGGGCAACCGCATCGATACCGGCGCCGCAGACGCCTATTTCGACCGGACCAAGGCCGCCTCGCAGCGCCGCCTGCCCGACTCGATCGCGGCCGACTACCGCGCCAATGAAAAGATCATGGGCGTGTTCGGCATGGGCAAGTTCGAGTTCGGCCCGACCACGCTGATCGCCGGCCTGCGCGTCGAGACCACCGATTTTCGCGCAACCACCCCGGCCAGCGCCGCGATCGGCAAGAACGGCTATACCGACTTCTTCCCGAACCTGACGCTGCGCCAGGCGTTCACCCCCAACGTCATCGGCCGCCTCGCGCTCACCCGCGCGATCAACCGCCCGAACTTCCCGGAGATCGCGCCCCGCCTCCTCAACGAGACGGAGGGGAACACCGTGCGTGTCGAGGCCGGCAACCCGAACCTGCGCCCGGTCCTCGCCAACAATATCGATGCCGGCCTCGAATATTACATCCGCCCGCTCGGCATCATCGCGGTCAACGGCTTCTACAAGGACCTGACCGACTATCGCTACACGGTCACCCGCCGCGGTCCCTTTGGCGATGCCCCCAGCGCGTTCATCACCACCCCCGAAAACGCGCCCGACGGCCATCTCTACGGCGTCGAGGTCAACTGGCAGCAGCAGTTCGCCTTCCTCCCCGGCGTCCTCGGCGGCTTCGGCATCTTCGCCAACTACACCTATACCCAGGGCGAGGCGGAACTGGCGCAGGCCTATGCCGGGCGCCGGGTCTTCCGCTTGCCGGGCCAGTCCAAACACATGTGGAACGCCTCGCTCTTTTACGAGCGCGGCCCCGTCAACCTGCGCGTCGCCTACACCAAGCGTTCGGATTATCTGGACGAGATCAACGCCGACGCCCCCGAACTGGACCTCTATTGGGAGGGCCGCGGCCAGCTCGACGCGACGGGCAGCATCCAGCTCAACGAGGCGCTCAACCTGTTCGTGGAGGGCAAGAACCTGACCAACTCGCCGGGCGTGCGCTATTACGGCAATCGCCAGCGCGTCTATGAATATGAGAAGTTCGGTTACACGATCTTCGGCGGCGTGCGGGTGAAGCTGTGAGGGCGCTGCTGCTCGCCGGGCTGCTCGCCGGCTGCGCCACGGTGCCGCCGGCCAGCGATGTCGCTCCAAACGTTCCCGCCACCGCGGAAACCGATCCGGTCGATACCGCTGCCGACGCCGCCGACGACCCCGCCATCTGGCGCAACGCCGCCGACCCGGCGAAAAGCCTGGTCATCGGCACCGACAAGAAGGCGGGTATCCACGTCTACGACATGAAGGGCAAACGCCTGTCCTTCACCCCCGCCGCGCGCCTCAACAATGTCGATCTGCGCGACCTGGGGGGCCACGTCGTCGTCGCCGCCAGCGACCGTGCGGACGTGGCGACCGCGCATGTGTCGCTGTTCCTGCTCGACACCGCCGCCGCCCGCCTGCAACCGCTGGGCCGCTATCCGGTGGGCACCGGCGAAGCGTACGGCATGTGCCTGTGGACGAGGGCCAGCGACAAGGCGCTGTTCGGCTTCGTCGTCCTCAAGGATGGCCGCATCGACCAGGTCGCGATCGACACCGCCGGCGCCACCCCCCAGGTAAAAACGGTGCGCAGCATGAAGGTCGCCACGCAGGCGGAGGGTTGCGTCGTCGACGACCGCACCGGCCTTCTCTACGTCGCGGAGGAGGATGTCGGCCTGTGGCGCTTTGCCGCCGATCCGGCGGCCCCCGTCACCGGCACGCCCATCGCGCAGGTCGATGGCAGGACGCTGTTCGCCGATGCCGAGGGGCTGGCGCTGGCACCGCAGGGGCGCAACGGCGGCTATCTCGTCGCCTCCAGCCAGGGCGACAACGCCTATACGCTCTACCGCCTGCCGGGCGTCACCTATGCCGGCCGCTTCCGCATCGACGGCGGCCCGATCGACGGCACCAGCGAGACCGACGGCATCGAACTCGCGCTCGGCGACTTCGGACCCGACTATCCCCGCGGCCTGTTCGTGGCACAGGACGGCGACAACGCGCCCGAAACGCAGAACTTCAAATATGTCAGCTGGGAAAAGATACTGAAGGCATTGGGGAAGTAAGCTCCGTCACCCTCACCCTTCTGCGGCTTCGCCGCTCCCTCCAGCATCGGGTGAACAGTGCGGGGCACTGTTCACCCGATGCTCCCGCCGGGGGAGGGAAAGGGTGAGGGCGACTATGCCACTTCATATTCCACGTGCGTCGCCACAGCCGTTCCCGCCACCGCCTCCCCGATCAGCAACAGCGCTGGATCACGATCACTGATCGCCGCCGCCAGGAACGCCAGCGCATCCAGCCGCCCGCGGATGATCCGCTCGTCGGGCAGCGACACGTTCACCGCGATCATCACCGGCGTGTCCGCCGCCCGCCCCGCCGCGATCAGCGAACGTGACACCTCGGCCGCCGCCGCGCGCCCCATATACACCGCCAGCGTCCGGTCCGCCCCCGCCAGCCCCGCCCAGTCCAGGTCCAGCGCCTCGCCCGCCTTTGCGTGCGCGGTGACAAAGGTCAGTTGCCGCGCCAGCCCACGCAGGGTCAGCGAGGCGACGCCAGAGGCCGCCGCCGCGCTCGCCGCGGTGATGCCGGGGCACACCCTGACCGCTATTCCCGCCGCCCGGCACGCCGTGATCTCCTCGGTCGACCGTCCGAAGATCGACGGATCGCCGCCCTTCAGCCGCACCACCCGCTTGGCCCCCCGCGCCGCCGCCACGATCAGTTCGTCGATCGTGCCCTGATCCTTCGAATGCCGCCCCGACCGCTTGCCGACGCTCACCCGTTCGACCCCGGGGGGCACCAGATCCAGCACAGCCGGCCCGACCAGCGCGTCGAAGAACACGATATCGGCGCGCGCGATCAGCCGCTCCGCCTTGCGGGTCAACAGGTCCGGATCGCCCGGCCCGGCCCCGACCAGCCAGACGGTGCCGGGGGTGAAATCGTCATGCGGCATGCGTCGCTCCTTGGCTCAATATCCTGGCAATGGCGGGGCGGCAGGACCCGCAATTGGTGCCCGCGCCCAGCGCCGCGCCGATCGCGGCGACATCGGCTAGTCCTTGGGCCGCGATCGCCGAGACGATCGTCTTCAATCCCACGTCGAAACAGGCGCACACAATCGGCCCGCGATCGACCGCCACGCCCGGCGCCCGCCCGGCCAGCACGGTGGGCGCCGCCTGCGCCGCGCCGAGTTGTTCGATCAACCAGTCGCGCGACGGCAACAGCCCGGTCTCCGTCACGAACAGCGCCGCGACCAGCCGCCCGTCGACCAGCACCGCGACCCGCTTCGTGCCCCGGCTGGCATCCGCCGCCTCGATCCGCGCCCCCTTCGGCAACACCGCCTCCAGCACCGCCGGATCACCGTCCCCCGCCAACTCCCACAGCACCCCCGCCGGCACCGCCACCCGCGTCGCCCACAAACACTCCGGCCGCGCGCCCTCGCCCGCGACGATCAGAAAGCCCCGCCACCGGCACGTCACCGCTGCGATCGCCGCCGGTGACGCCTTGAACCCCGGCTGCCCCGACACCGGATCGACCAGTGGTCGCGGCAGCAGCCCGGTGCGCCCGCCGCTCGCCGTCCGGTCGGTCCAGTGGATCGGCACGAACAGTTCACCGGGCCGCTGCGCCTCGCTCACCCGCACCCGGTACAGGCTCTCCTCCTGCGGCGTGCGGACGCGCGCCAGCCCGCCATCCACCAGCCCTTCGCGCGCGGCATCGTCGCCATGCACTTCCACCAACGGCTCCTCCCGGTGCCGCGCCAGCTTCGGCGACAACCCGGTACGCGTCATCGTATGCCACTGGTCCCGGTAACGCCCGGTGTTGAGCGTCAACGGCCAGTCCTTCAGCGGCGGCGCCACCGCCTTCTGCACCACCGGCACCAGCCGCGCGCGGCCGTCCGGCGTCGGATAGCGCCCATCGGCAAAAGGCGTGCCGCCCCAGCGGAACGGTGCCATCGCCTCGTAATCGGCATTGCCCTTCGCCGCCTGCCCCGGCAGCGCGAACAGCCGCTGGTCACCGGGCGCATAGGTCGACAGCCGGCAATGCTCGCGCCAGATCTCGGCGGGCCGGTCATAGGCGAAGGCGGTGCCCCACCCCATGCGCCGCGCGACCTCCTTGACGATCCACCAATCGGGCTTCGCCTCGCCGGGCAGCGGGAACAGCGCGCGCTGCCGGCTGATCGTGCGATCCGAATTGGTGACGGTGCCGTCCTTCTCGCCCCAGGCGGCGGCGGGCAGGCGGACATGCGCGTGCACGCTGGTGTCGGTTTCCGCCACCACGTCGCTCACCACCACGAACGGGCACGCCGCCAGCGCTGCGCGCACCGCACCCGCATCGGGCATCGACACCGCCGGATTGGTCGCCATCACCCACAGCGCCTTGATCCGGCCATTGCCCAGTTCGCGAAACAGGTCGACCGCCTTCAGCCCCGGCTTCTCCGCGATCGTCGGCGACGCCCAGAAACGCTGCACGGCCGCCCGGTTCGCCTCCGCAAAGTCGCGGTGTGCCGCCAGCGTCGAGGCCAGCCCCCCCACCTCGCGCCCGCCCATCGCATTGGGCTGGCCAGTGATCGAAAACGGCGCCGCACCCGGCTTGCCGATCCGCCCCGTCGCCAGATGCACGTTCAGGATCGCATTCACCTGATCGGTGCCCGCCAGCGCCTGGTTCACCCCCTGGCTGAACATCGTCACCGTCCGCGGCGTCGCGGCGAACATCTCGAAGAAGCGTCGAAGGTCGGCCGGCGCCACGTCGCAGGTGCGCGCCACCGACCACAAGTCGCTGCCCTCTCCGGTCCGGCCCCAGAAATCCTCGGGTACCGAGACATGCGCGGCCAGATAGGCGGCGTCCACCGCGCCCGCGTCACGGCACCAGTGGAGCAGGCCGTTCATCAAGGCGACGTCGCTGCCCGGCCGGATGGCGAGGTGCAGGTCCGCCTCCTCCGCCGTCTCGGTCCGACGCGGATCGATCACCACCAGCTTCGCACCCGCCTCGCAGGCACTGCGAATACGTTGATAGACGATCGGGTGGCACCATGCCGTGTTCGATCCGACCAGCACGATCAGTTCGGCCGCGTCCAGATCGTCATAGCTGGCCGGCACCACGTCCTCGCCGAACGCGCGGCTGTGCCCGGCCACCGCGCTCGACATGCACAACCTGGAATTGGTGTCGATGTTCGCCGATCCGATGAATCCCTTCATCAGCTTGTTGGCGACATAATAATCCTCGGTCAGCAACTGGCCCGAGACGTAGAAGGCGACGCTGTTCGGCCCGTGCCGCGCGATCGTCTCGCGGAACCGCCGCGCAACCAGATCCAGCGCCTTGTCCCACGACGCCCGCCGCCTGCCGATCATCGGCGCGAGCAACCGCCCCTCCAGCCCCACCGTCTCCCCCAGATGCGTCCCCTTGGAACACAACCGCCCGCGATTGGCCGGATGCTCCGGATCGCCCGCAATGGCGACTTGCCTATCGCCAGTAACGGTGGCCACGATCCCACACCCCACCCCGCAATAAGCGCAGGTGGTTTTAACCCCTCTCCCCTCCGGGGGGAGGGAGGGGCCCGTCGCGCCAGCGATGCGAGGGTGAGGGGCCGTCACAGGCGACACCGCCCGAGGCAACCCCTCTCCCCGCAGGGGAGCGGGAGCAAGGTCGCGCTCCCCCTCACGCCGCCGCCTTCAAGGTAGCGGCCCGACAAATCAAAACCCGCCCCCCGGAAACCTTCACCGGCACGACCGGCGTACACCCCCGGTCCTCGCCCAACGCCTCACCGGTCACGAGCGAAATCCGCCAGTTATGCAACGGGCACGCCACCGCCCCGCCATGCACGATGCCCTGGGAGAGCCGCCCATGTTTGTGCGGACACCGGTCGAGCAGCGCGAAGACCTTGCCCTCGCTGGTGCGGAACACCGCGATGTCGTCGCCGCCCTCCACCTGCACGGTGCGGCTTCCCCGCACCGGAATCTCGTCGACCCAGCCGATATCGAGCCATTCGCCAATCATGCCATTTCCTCCAGCACGGGAACGGGGGTGAAGCGCGCCATCGGCGCATGGATCTCGCGCTCGGCCCCCTCGACGCGCGCGGCCCAGGGATCGTCCTGCCAAAAGCTCTGCGAGTAGAAGAACCGCGCCGCCAGTTCGCCGCGCGCGCCCGCATCGGGCAGCAGCCGCGACTGGACATAGGCAAGGCCCACCCGTTCGATCCACGGCGCGGTCCGCTCCAGATAGCGCGCCTCCTCGCGGTAGAGCTGGATAAAGGCAGCGCACATCTCCATCGCCTCGGCTTCCGTCGCGACCTTGCAGAGCAGGTCGGTGGCGCGCACCTTGATCCCGCCATTGCCGCCGACATGGCATTCGTAACCGCTGTCGACGCACACCACGCCGAAGTCCTTGATCGTCGCCTCGGCGCAGTTGCGCGGGCATCCCGACACCGCGATCTTGAACTTGTGCGGCATCCACGACCCCCAGGTCGCCCGCTCGATCTTCACGCCGAAGCCGGTCGAATCCTGCGTGCCGAACCGGCACCATTCGCTGCCCACACAGGTCTTCACCGTGCGCAGCGACTTGCCATAGGCATGGCCCGAAACCATGCCCGCCGCATTCAGGTCCGCCCACACCGCGGGCAGGTCCTCCTTCTTGATCCCGAAGATGTCGAGCCGCTGCCCGCCGGTCACCTTGACCATCGGCGCGTCGTACTTCTCCACGACATCGGCGATCGCGCGCAGCTCGCGGGGGTTGGTCAGCCCGCCCCACATGCGCGGCACCACCGAATAGGTGCCGTCCTTCTGGATGTTGGCGTGCATCCGCTCGTTGACGAAGCGGCTCTGCTGGTCGTCCTTATATTCACCCGGCAGCGCGCAGAGCAGATAATAGTTCAGCGCCGGCCGGCACGACGAACAGCCATCGGGCGTCGACCAGTGCAGCTTGTGCATCACCTCGGGGATCGAACGCATGCCTTGCGCCACAATCTCGCGCCGCACATCGTCATGGCCGAAGCTGGTGCATTTGCACATGGTCTTCGGCCCCGCCTCGACCGCGCCCCCGCCGAGCGTCAGCGCGAGCAGGCTTTCGACGATGTTGGTGCACGATCCGCAGCTTGCCGACGCCTTGCAGGTGCCGCGCACCGCATCCACGCTGTGCGCACCGGCCGCGATGCACGCCACCACCTTGCCCTTGGTCACGCCGTTGCAGCCGCAGATTTCCGCATCGTCGGAAAGCGCCGCAACGGCCGCCCTAGGGTCCGCCTGGCCCCCTCCCGAGGCGAAGGCCTGGCCGAAGATCAGCGCGTCGCGGATGTCGGCCACATCCTCTTGCCGCTTCAACAGGTCGAAATACCAGTTCCCGTCCGCGGTATCGCCGTACAGCACCGCGCCGACGATGCGGTCGTCGCGCACCACGACGCGCTTGTAGATGCCGCGCGCCGCATCGCGCAGGACGATGTCCTCCGCCCCGTCGCCGCCCGAGAAATCGCCCGCGGAGAACACGTCCAGCCCGGCCACCTTCAGCTTGGTGGAGGTCGCGGACGGCCGATAGCCGCTATGCGCATCGGTCAACCCGTCGGCCAGCGCCCGGCACATGTCCCACAAGGGCGCGACGAGGCCATAGACCTGCCCGTCATGCTCGACGCATTCGCCCACCGCCAGCACGCGGGGGTCGGATGTGACCATATGGTCGTCCACCCGGATCCCACGACCCACGTCCAACCCCGCCTCGCGGGCCAGCGCGGTGCACGGCCGAATGCCCACGGCCATGACGACGAGGTCGGCCGGGATCTCCGTCCCGTCCTTCAGCGCGACGCCGGTGACATGGGTATCGCCCAGGATCGCCGCGGTATCCGCCCCCGTCAGCACCACCTGCCCGCGCGCCTCCAGCGCCTGCTTCAGCAGCCAGCCCGCCGCCTCGTCCAGCTGCCGCTCCATCAGCGTCGGCATGATGTGCAGCACCGTCACCTTCATGCCACGCAGGGACAAGCCGTGCGCCGCCTCCAGCCCCAGCAAGCCCCCGCCGATCACCACCGCACTGCCCCCGCGCGCAGCGGCCGCCAGCATGTGATCCACATCCTTCATGTCGCGAAAGCTGATGACGCCGGGCAGATCGCGGCCCGGCACCGGGATGATGAAGGGGTCCGATCCGGTCGCGATCAGCAACCGGTCATAATCCACCGTCACGCCCCTTCTCGAGGTCACGGTGCGCGCCTCCCGGTCGATCGCGGTGACGGGGTCGCCCGATATCAGCGTGATGCCGTTATCCGCGTACCAGTCGGTCCCGTTGATGACGATCTCGTCGAACGTCTTCTCGCCCGCCAGCACCGGCGACAGCATGATCCGGTTATAGTTCACCAGCGGCTCGGCGCCGAAGATCGTCACCCGGTACCGGTTCGGATCGCGCGCCAGCACTTCCTCGACCGCCCGGCACCCGGCCATGCCGTTGCCAATGACGACCAGATGTTCTCGGGCTCCGCCCTCTGGCAGACGTTCGCGCAATTCGGTGGGCGCGGCCACTACAGGAGAATATTCCATAGCATCCATCCTCGAAAAGTCGGTCAGATCCGCACGCCGGCGGCGGTGCCCCAGCTGGCCCGCCAGCCGCGCTTGACCAGCGTCAGCCCGGCGAGCGCCGCCACCGCCAGCGCGGCGAAGACGAGGAAACCGGGGGCGAAACTGCCCGTCATCTGCTTGGCCAGCCCCAGCGACGAGGCGAGGTAGAAACCGCCCACCCCGCCCGCCATGCCGACCAGCCCGGTCATCACCCCGATCTCCGCGGCAAAGCGCTGCGGCACCAGTTGGAAGACCGCGCCGTTGCCCGTGCCCAGCGCCAGCATCCCCAGCACGAAACAGGCCAGCGCCGCGGTAAAGCTGCCCGCCAGCGCCACGCCGACCAGCGCCAGGGCGGCAACGGCGAACACCCCGGTCAGCGCCTTCACGCCGCCGATCGCATCGGCCATCGCCCCGCCCATCGGCCGCACCAGCGACCCTGCGAACACGCATCCCGCGGTCGCATAGCCAGCCTGCACCGTGCTCAACCCGAACGCGTCGGTGAAGTAGATCGGCAGGCTGGCGGCCAGTCCCACGAACCCGCCGAACGTCACCGCGTAGAAGCCCATCAGCCACCACGCATCGGCCTGGCGCAACGGGCTCATATATTCGACCAGGCTGCGGGGCGGCGGTGCGTTCGGCGCATCCCGGGCCATCAGCAGATAGACGACCAGCACGATCGACAGCGGGATGCAGGCAAGGCCCAGCACCGCGTTCCAGCCGAACAGCCCGGCCAGCGCGGGCGCGAACAGCGCGGCCAGCACCGTGCCCGAATTGCCCATGCCCGCCAGCCCCATCGCCTTGCCCTGATGCTCGGGCGGATACCAGCGGCTGGCCAGCGGCAGGGCGATGGCGAAGCTCGCGCCCGCAAAACCCAGCACCACGCCCAGCGCCAGCGTGCCGGCAAAGCTCGTCACGCCAAAGGCCCAGGCCACTGCCAGCCCGACGATCACGATCACCTGGCTGATCGCGCCCGCCCGCTTCGGCCCGATCCGGTCGACCAACAGGCCGTTCACCACCCGCAGGATCGCCCCCGCCAGCGTCGGCGTCGCCACCATCAGCCCCTTCTCGGCCGGCGTCAGCATCAGCGACCGCGCAATCTCCGGCGCCAACGGCCCCAGCAACACCCAGACCATGAACGCCAGATCGAAATACAGGAACGCCGCGACCAGCGTCGGCGTGTGCCCACTGGCCCAGAAGCCGCCGGCCCCCGCTGCCTGTTTCGCCTTATCGTCCTTCCAATATGCCGTCGCCATGCGCGCTTCCCCTTGTGCCGAGGACAAAGAAAAAGCCGCCAGGACGGCGGCCATCGCTGGCGCATCCTGGCGGCTTCGTTGCCGTTAGGCGGATCGGCTAGGCCGGCTCCGCCGTCACGCGGCGCCCCCGACGTTGGAGGCGGCATCGCGTGGTGATTTCGTGCCCGACGCCATTGCCGGACGAAGGGAAAGGTGCCTGATTCGCCCCCGCCGCGCAACCCCCTTTCGCAACCGCAGCATTGCCGTCCCGCTTCCGGAGAATGAAACGCCGCTAAGGTCGAACCTTTATCCGTTCGTCTCGAGTAGCCGTCGAGTAGCGGCGAAGCCGCGTACCGAGACGGCGTATCGAGAGACAGGTTGAGCACGAACGGGTCAAAGTGAAGTTCACAGCCTAGAGCAAGCTGCGTGAAATCCGATCTACCCCGCTCCGTTCGTGCTGAGCGAAGTCGAAGCACAACCACCGGCGCTTGGCCTTCGACTTCGCTCAGGCCGAACGGATGTGATGACACAGGTTTAACGCACGATGATCTAGCAAGCGCCGAACCGCAAAAGCAGAAGAAATAATGTTCACGCGGAGGCGCGGAGAACGCAGAGGTGTTGCGCAGGAGGCATCCTCCGCGCTCCTGCTCTAGCCCCCGCTACGGGCGAGCCGCAGCGGCTGGACGATGATCTCCGCGTCCCACGCGTGAACAAAAATCTTCCGACGCTCGCGCCTCAGGGCAACGACCGCAAATACCCCGCCACATCGTCGGGATCGAACGCCCGCCCGTCGAAGAACCCGTCGCGCCCCAGCATCAACCGCCCCTGCGTCGCGCCCGCCCCGATCGGCTCGGCCAGCGCCCCCTCCAGCTTGGAGCTTGCCCCGGGCAACACCGCCCCCGACCCGGCCAGCGCCGCACGGTACAGGTCTGGCCGGAACGTCCCCGCCGCCGCCGCCGCATCGCCCTCATCGAACGCGATGCCCTCCCACCGCACCATCTGGCTGTAGAGCCACGCCGCCTGACTGCGCCACGGAAAGTTCGCCGCTTCCCGGTGCTGGAACATGAAGTCGGGGTAACGCACCGGCTCGGCCCCCGGCGACAGGCGGATACGATCGGTGATCGCGCGCAGCACCGCATCGGCCGGCGCATCCAGATAGCGCGCTTGTGCCAGCAGCGCGGCGGTGTCCTCCACCGTGTCGGGGCGCACGAAATATTCGGCCGCGGCGTGCAGCGCGCGGATCAGCCGCGCCACCCTGTCGGGATCGCGCTCGGCGGTATCGGCGCGCATCGCCAGCACCTTTTCCACGCCCCGCCGCCAGATCTGCGCCGTCGCCAGCGCGATCCGCCCGACTCCGCGATCCACCGCGATCGAATTCCACGGCTCGCCGACGCAGATGCCGTCCACATCCCCCGCCGCCAGCGCATCGGCGGCGAACAACGGGCTGGTCACCACGATGTCCACATCCGTATCCGGCCGGATGCCGACCCCCGCCAGCCAATAGCGCAGCATGTAGTTGTGACTGGAATGGCGATGCACCACGCCGAAGCGCAGCCGCCGCGTCCCCGCCACCACCTTCAACGCCGCGCCGATCGCGTGTGGATCGCCCAGCGTGTCGCCCAGCTCCACCTCGTCCGCCAGCCGGGTGGAAAAGGTCACCGCATTGCCGTTCAGCCCCAGGACGAACGGCACCGCCATCGGCACCGCCGGCCGGTCCCGCCCCAGCGTGGTCGCGATGGCGAGCGGCGCGACCAGATGCGCCGCGTCGCTATGTCCGTAAAGCAACCGGTCGCGCACCGCCGCCCAGGTCGCATCGCGGACCAGATCGATCGCCAGGCCTTCCGCCTCGGCAAAGCCCCGCTCGCGCGCCAGAATGGGCAGCGCGGCATCGACCAGCGGCAGGAACCCGATGCGCACGGGCGTCAGCGTCACGGCAACTCTCCCATCAGCGCGTCGGAGGTGATGATCGCATCCGCCACCTCGGCGATGCGCCGGTTGGACGACATGGCATGCCCACGCAGCAGCGCATAGGCCGCCGGCTCGTCGATCCCGCGCCGCTTCATCAGGATCGCCTTGGCCTTGTCGATCGCGGCACGGTCGGCCAGCGCACTCTTCGCCTCGGCCAGTTCGTCCTGCAATCGCGAGAATGCCTGGAACCGCCGCACCGCCAGATCCAGGATCGGCTTGATCCGCGCTTTGGCCAGCCCGTCGACGATATAGGCCGACACGCCCGCATCCACCGCCGCCATCGTCGCCTCCGCATCGGATTGGTCGACGAACATCGCGATCGGCCGCGCCAGCGCGCGCGACATGGCGAAAAAATCCTCCAGCATGTCGCGGCTGGGATTTTCCAGGTTGATCAGCACCACCTCGGGCCGGGCCGCCTCCACCTGCGCCACCAGCGGCCCGCGCGGATCGATCACCGCCAGATCGGTCAGCCCCGCCTCGCGCAGGCCATCGGAAATGATCGCGGCGCGCGTCGTACTGGTATCGATGATCGCGATCCGCATGGTCCCGTTTATGCTGCCCCGCAGCATGATCGGCAAGGCCGGGCCGTGTTTCGTAAATGCTGATTACGTGGTTTCACGCGAAGACGCGAAGAATGATGCTCGCGCGGAGGCGCGGAGGACGCAGAGATGATCCGATCGCCGATCCGTCAGCCCGCGATGACATCGGACCGATACCTTATCCGTTCGTCTCGAGTAGCCGTCGAGTAACGGCAAAGCTGCGTATCGAGACGGTGTATCGAGAGACACGTTGGCACGTGGGACGGTAGCTCGATACGATGAGTCCAGCATGTTCACCGGGTCACTTCGATCCGGTCCTGCGGAACTACGCAATCTCTATTCGCCGCGAACGGTTACAATTGTCATCAGGCTCTGGGTTCCGGCCCCGGACGCGGCGTTGCAGGGCGGGTCCGGATGCAGGGCATGAAGCCCCACCCCTCGCTGTTCAAGTTCCTGCGACGATACGCGGATTGTCCCGATGCCGGGTTGTGGTGGGCGCCCCGACGAGAATCCCGCGAACACGGTGTTCCTGCCCCCCCGGCACGGCAACACCGCCACATTATTTCCGGTCAGCCCCCCAGACACGACAACGCCGGCCACGACCGAAGTCGCGACCGGCGTCATCCGTCGATCAATTCAGCGTAATCGCGCCGTTCAGGCGGCGACCGCCTCGAAGTGACCGCACCAGTCGCTGGCTTCCACCTTCGGCCAGACGCCGGCGGCTTCACCGCTCGGCTGGCTGATCGGCGGGTTGTAGCGGCACAGGCCCAGCGACGCGTCCGAACGGGCGGAGTCGGTGTCGAAGAACTTGCACTTGGCGCAGGCTGCGGCGCCGGCAGTGGTGAGCGGCATGATAAGCTCCTGTCTCGATGTCGTTGTTGCTGAAATGATCGTTACGCCCGTTTCGTTCCCTGCAACAAGCAAAATCGACAGTTGCGATCCATTATCATGGTAGTTGATAATGACTATCACAGACTTTCTTCTTGATAAGAATTTGCAGCAGAAGATCTATGGCTGCGATACACTCTCAACAACGACAATACACAAGAACAGACACAGTGATGTTGTGTTTACATCATGCTTGTCGCCACCCCGACAAAGCCACTTCCAAGTCATTCGTCGTCGTGCAAGGGGGGATCAGACCGGATCGGACCCGTTGGCAGCGGCCAGATAATCGTGCATCTTCGCCGCCGCCGCGTCGGACAACGCCATGAACGCGCGCCGCCGGTCCGCGGGATCGGGCTCGCGCACGAACAATCCGGCCTCGGTCAGCTTGCCGATCCAGCGCAGTGCCGTGGTCGGCGCCACCGCAGCGGCGATGCACAGGCTCGATACCGACACGCGCCGCCCCTCGAGTCGCGCCGCATACAGGTCCAGCAGCATGTCCCAGGCCGGGTCTTCGAACAGATTGCCAGGGAACAGCGCATCCCGCATCCGCCGCCGCCGGATGATCGCGCGCACCGCCGCCGCGTCCCCCGGATCGGCCCGCGGCGCAGGACGTGCCGGCTCCGCCCGAAAGGCGCTGTGGCGATCCTCCACGTCCGCCGCCCCGCCGGCCGGCGCATCCGCCTCGCGCCGGGCAAGCTCGGCCAGCGCCTGGGCGATCCGCGCCACTTCGGCGTTCAGGCGCCGCAGCCGCTCGCCTTCGCCCTCGCGCGCATAGGCATTGAGCATCGGCGTCGATCCCGATCCGCGCGCCAGCACCAGCGCGCCGATCAGGTCGGCGACGCTCGGCCCGCACAGCAACTGCGCCTGCACGCCCAGCAGCGCGCCGGCGACCACGTCGATCTCTGCCACATCCAGGCAGACGATCACCGGCAGGTCCAGGGCCGCCGCGGTCGTCTCCAGCCGCGGCAGCATCGCGGCCAGCAGGTCCTCGCCCACCCCGCGGGCATCGGCGACCAGTACCGGCTGCGCCACCTGCCGCATCAGCTCGGCCGGCATCGCCTCCCACGCGATCCGCCGCAGCATCCGCCCACCCGCCAGCACGATCGCCTCCTCGATCTCATGCCCGCGCGCACCCGCGCCCACCACCACCACGGCAAACCCGCCGCCAAACCCCATCTCGTCCTGCACGTCACCCCCGCTCGACCACGCAAACGCGCGCCTTCGCCCACGCCGCCGCATGGATCTGCGGGCCGGCGCATCGCCTGACGGTCGCCGGCATCCGGGAGACGATGCCGCGTCCGTGCCGCTGCTATCCCAGCGCCTTGACGATCTCCTCGACCATCTTCTTGGCATCGGCCAGCAGCATCATCGTATTGTCGCGGTAGAAGACCTCGTTGTCCACACCGGCATAGCCGACGCCGCCCATCGACCGCTTCACGAACAGCACCGTCTTGGCCCGCTCCACGTCCAGCACCGGCATGCCGTAGATGGGCGAGGTCCTGTCCGTCTTGGCCGCCGGATTGGTCACGTCGTTCGCACCGATCACGAAGGCGACGTCGGTCTGCGCGAATTCGGCGTTGATGTCCTCCAGTTCGAACACCTCGTCATAGGGCACGTTCGCCTCGGCCAGCAGCACGTTCATATGCCCCGGCATGCGGCCCGCGACGGGGTGAATCGCATATTTGACGCGCACCCCCTCCTTTTTCAGCAGGTCGCCCATCTCGCGCAGCGCGTGCTGCGCCTGTGCCACCGCCATGCCGTATCCGGGCACGATGATGACCTGCTCCGCCTGGGCCATCAGGAAGGCCGCATCCTCCGCGCTGCCCCGCTTCCACGGTCGGTCGATCGCGCCCGCATCGCCGCCGCTCGCCGCGGTCGCGCCGAAGCCGCCCGCGATCACGCTGACGAAGCTGCGGTTCATCGCCCGGCACATGATATAGGACAGGATCGCGCCCGACGACCCGACCAGCGCGCCGGTCACGATCATCGCGGTGTTGTGCAGCGTGAAGCCCATCGCGGCCGCCGCCCAGCCCGAATAGCTGTTCAGCATCGACACCACCACCGGCATGTCCGCGCCCCCGATCGGCACGATCAGCAGGAAGCCGAGCACGAACGACAGCGCGGTGATCGTCCAGAAGATCCACGGGCTCTGGTCGCCGACAAAGGTCGCGATCAGCGCCAGGGTTCCGCCCAGCAGCGCCAGGTTGATGACGTGCCGGCCGGGCAGCAGGATCGGCTTGCCGCCCATATTGCCGTTCAGCTTCAGGAAGGCGATGATCGAGCCCGAAAAGGTGATCGCGCCGATCGCCACGCCCAGCCCCATCTCGATCCGGCTGACCGGATGGATGACGGCAAAAGGCTGACCGATCAGCGGCACCACCAGATCGGCGATGCCGAACGCCTGCGGGTTCAGATAGGCCGCCGCCGCGACCAGCACCGCCGCAAGACCCACCAGCGAGTGAAATGCCGCGACCAGTTGCGGCATCGCCGTCATCGCGATGCGCCGCGCCACCACGAAGCCGATACCGCCACCGATGGCGATCGCCGCGAGTATCTCGGGCAGGCTGGCCAGTTCGTGCGTCACCAGCGTGGTGACGACGGCGATCCCCATGCCGATCATGCCCAGCCGGTTGCCCTGCCGGCTGGTTTCCGGACTGGACAGGCCACGCAGCGCCAGGATGAAGCAGACCCCGGCGACCAGATAGGCCAGCGACACCCAGGGGTTCGCCGCCAGGTCGTGCACCGCGCGTTCGCCCATGCCGCCCCCCATGCCGAGCCCGCTCACTTCGCGCCCGCCTTTTCCTTCTTGCGGTACATGGCCAGCATCCGCTGCGTCACTGCAAAGCCGCCAAAGATGTTGATGCTCGCCAGCACCACCGCCGCCAGCCCCAGCCATTTGGCCCCCGGCGACCCGGCGGCCGCGCCGGCGATCAGCGCGCCGACGATGATGACCGACGAAATGGCGTTGGTCACCGCCATCAGCGGCGTATGCAGCGCCGGCGTGACCGACCACACCACATAATAGCCGACGAAACAGGCCAGCACGAACACCGACACGATCGAGATGAAGTCCATCTATTCCTCTCCGGAACGATGCGCGATGGGAGATGGCGGGCCGCGCCGGGGCATCACGATACCAGCCTCGGGTGCACCACCCGGCCGCCCCGCGTCAGGCGGATCGCGTCGCCGATCTCGTCGCCATCGGGCAGCACCGGCCGCCCCGCCTCCTTGTCCCAGAAGGCGGACAGGAAATTGAACAGGTTGCGCGAGAACAACGCGGAGGCATCCGCCGGCAGGCGCCGCGCAAGGGCCGGATAGCCGATGATCGACACGCCGTGGCGCACCACCACCTCGCCGGCGACCGCGCCCTCGACATTGCCGCCCTGCTCTACCGCCAGGTCGACGATCACCGATCCGGCCCGCATGCTCGCCACCTGCGCGTCGCTCACCAGCCGGGGTGCCGGGCGGCCGGGGATCAGCGCGGTGGTGATGACCACATCCTGCTTGGCGATATGGCCGGACACCAGTTCGGCCTGCGCGGCCTGATATTCCGGGCTCATCTCGCCGGCATAGCCGCCGGTGCCCTCGCCCTCGATCCCGGCCACCTGCTCGACGAAGATCGGTTTCGCGCCCAGCGACTGGATCTGCTCGCGCGTGGCGGCGCGTACGTCGGTGGCGGACACCTGCGCGCCCAGCCGCCGCGCGGTGGCGATCGCCTGCAATCCCGCCACGCCGACGCCCATTACGAACACGCGCGCCGCCGCCACCGTGCCCGCCGCGGTCATCATCATCGGAAAGGCCCGGCCATAGGCGTTCGCCGCCTCCAGCACCGCCTTGTACCCCGCCAGGTTCGACTGGGACGACAGGATATCCATCGACTGCGCGCGCGTGATGCGCGGCATGAACTCCATCGCCAGCGCCTCCAGCCCGGCCGTGCCATAGCCATCCAGCCGCGCCCGCGTGCCGAACGGATCATGCGCCGCCACGACCCAGGCACCGGGCGCCGCACCCGTCAGCAGCGCCGGATCGGGCCCCTGCACGCCCAGCACGATGTCCGCACCCGCGACCACCGCCCCGGCCTCGCCGATCTCCGCCCCGGCCTCGGCATAGGCGGTGTCGGCCAGGGTCGCCCCGGCACCCGCACCGGTTTCGACTGCCACGCGTGCGCCAAGCGCGACCAGCTTCTTCACCGTCTCGGGCGTCGCGGCCACGCGCGTCTCGCCCTCGGCCCGCTCGCGCAGCACCGCGATCTTCGGGGAGCCCCCGGCGGGGGCGTTCATCAGGAGATCAGCCAGATCACGAGCGCGACGAGGATCGCCACACCCACCGAACCCCATTTCAACAGGCCGATCATCGCATGATAGGTCCCGACGTGCGCCTTCATGTCTCCGTTGCCGGCCATGGCCTCATCCCGTTATTTTATGTCGCCGAAGACCAGCTTAGCCAGACCATCGCCGCGCCTCAAGACCTGGCACATATCCGTACCGTACGTCCGCAAGCGTTTTTTAAGGGTAGACTGTCCCGATTTAAGGCGGTTTTAAAGGCTGACCCCTAGTTCGGGGCTCCACCAACGGGATACGGGATCGATCATGACGCGCAACGGACAGCGCCTGCTACTCCTGATCGACGACGAGCCGGCCCAGCGCCGGCTGGTGGCGGCCCTTGCCCAGCGTCGCGGCTGGCGGGCGATCTTTGCGGCCGATGCCGACATGGCGCTGGCCACGCTCGGCACGCAGGAAGGGATGCAGCTCGATGCGATCCTGATGGACTGGTCGGACGATACCGATGCGGCGCCCTTCATCACCGAACTGCGCCGTCATCGCCCGACGCTGCCGATCCTGATGCTGACCGCCAACGGTTCGGTTACGCAGGCGGTGGACGCGATGCGGGCCGGCGCCACCGACTTTCTGGTCAAGCCGCTTGCCCCCGAACGGCTGCTGGCCGCGCTCGATGCCGCGGTCGCCGCGACCACCGGCGGCGAGCTTCGTCCGCTGACCGAGAAGATCCCGGCGCTGCTCGCCTTTGACGAGATCGTCGGCGCCGCGCCCGAATTCCGCGCCGCGCTTGCCATCGCGGCCAAGGCGGCGCGCGCCCGCGTCCCCGTCCTCCTCGAGGGGGAAAGCGGCGTCGGCAAGGCGGTGGTGGCAGAGGCGGTGCACGCCGCCAGCCCGCGTGCGAACACGCCGATGATCACCGTCGACTGCGGCGCGATTTCCGCCAATCTGGTCGAAAGCGAGCTGTTCGGGCATGAGGAAGGCGCGTTCACCGGCGCCTTTTCGCGCAAGATCGGCAAGTTCATCGAGGCCGATGGCGGCACGCTGTTCCTGGACGATATCGGCGAAATGCCGCTGGAGGCGCAGGCGCGGCTGATGCACTTCCTGCAAACCGGCGAGGTCCATGCGATGGGCGGCCGCCACCCGCGCATCGTCGACGTCCGGGTGATCGCCGCGGCCGATGCGCGCCTGCTCGACGCGGTGGAGGCATCACGCTTTCGCGAGGATCTCTATTACCGGCTGAATGCGGTACAGGTCACCATCCCGCCGCTGCGCGACCGGGTCGACGACATTCCGGCGCTTACCCGCCATCTGCTCGCCCGCATCGCCCAGCAACCCGGCCTGCCCGCGCTCGGCATCACCGACGACGCGCTGGCGCTGCTCGCACGCTATGACTGGCCCGGCAATGTCCGCCAGTTGCAGAACGCATTGTTCCGCGCCGCGGTGGTGTGCGAAGGCGACATGCTCACCCGCGCCGATTTCCCGCAGATCGCCAGCCTGGGTGAACGCCGCCCCGCCGCGCCCCAGTCCGGGGTGACCAGCGGCGGCATCAGCCTGTTCCATCCCGACGGCAACCTGCGCCCGCTCGACGAGATCGAGGCCGATGTCATCCGCCTTGCCATCAGCCATTATCGCGGTCGCATGACCGAGGTCGCCCGCCGCCTCGGCATCGGCCGCTCGACACTGTACCGCAAGCTCGGCGAACTCGGCATCGACCACGCCGCCTGAGCGGACTGCTCACCCGCCGGCATGCGCCCCCTTCCCGTTCGCGCTGAGCGAACGGAGGTGGTGGGCCGGATAGCGCGCCCGACGCTTCGGGCACCGTCCCTTACCAGAGAATGCCGTGCACGGGCTTCATCGGCTCCGGCGCTTCCTCGCCGATGGATTGCAGCAGGTCGATCTCGATTGTGCGGCACATCGCGTTCAGCGGCAGGTCGTGGACGGTATCCGCAAACGGATCGACCAGATCGTCGCCGATCTGCAGCGTTGCCAGGAACATCAGGCCCGCGATCGTCGACCCGATCGGCGTGGCGAAGCCCAGCGTCTCGACCAGACCGATCGGCAGCAGCACGCAAAACAGCCGCGTGAAGAAGGTCGGCATGAACCGGTACTGATTGGGCAGCGGGGTGTTCTTCAACCGCTCCATGCCGCCTTGCGCGTTCGCGATGTCGACCAGCACGGCCTCCATCTGCGTCTGCTGGATGGTGTCGATCCAGCCCTTGGCCCGGGCGTCCGCGATGCGGCGGCCGGTACCGTCGAGCAGGCCGTTGGCGGTGTTGACGCGGGCCAGCGCCGGCTCCGCCTCGCCCTGCGACAGGAACTTCAGCACCGCCTCGTCCACCGGCTGCTTGCGCAACTGACAGCGCAGCGCGTTCACATAGGCGATCTGGCGCAGCACGATCGACCGCTTCAGGTCGCGCGCCTCGGGATCGGGCATGAAGTTGCGGGTCGAGCGCGCGATGTTGCGCGATGCGTTGATCATCAGTCCCCACAGGCCCCGGCCTTCCCACCAGCGCGCATAGGCCGAGTTGGTGCGGAAGCCCAGGAACAGCGCCAGCGCCGAACCGAACAGCGTCAACGGCAGCGACGGCGCCTTGATCGGCATCAGATAATAGGCCGCCGTTACGATCACGTCCCAGACGAACAGGCCGAGCAGCGGACGCCAGACTTCGGTAATGATGACGCGTACGCGTGGAACGGCATCGACGATCAAGGGCGGTTTCCTTTCGTTGAAGCCGGGGCAACGCACGCCACCCCGAATTGATGCAGGTTATCGGCGATTTATCCGCCGACGAGCGCCTGATCGCGCAAACCCCGCCAGATGCGCAAGGCCTGAACCGTCTCCGCCACGTCATGCACCCGGATCAGCTGTGCGCCCAGCTCCGCACCTTTCAGCGCCAGCGCGACGCTGCCACCCAGCCGCTCGGTCACCGGCGCCTCGTTGGACAGGGCGCCGATCATCCGCTTGCGGCTGGCCCCCAGCATGATCGGGCATCCCAGTCCGTGCAGCATCGCCAGCCCGTTCACCAGCGCCAGATTCTCGGCCAGCGACTTGCCGAAGCCGATACCGGGGTCGACCAGGATCCGGGCGCGGTCGACGCCCGCCGCCGTCACCGCCGCGATCCGCGCCTCCAGCCAGTCGAACACCTCGGTCACCACGTCGCGGTATCCGGGGCGGCCATGCCCGCCCTTTTCCGGATCGGGCGAGTGCATCAGGATGACGGGCGCACCGCTCTTCGCCACCACCTCCAGCGCGCGGTCGTCCCAGAGCAGCGCCGACACGTCGTTGACGATCCCCGCCCCCGCCGCCAGCGCCGCCTCCATCACCCCGGCCTTGCGCGTGTCGATCGACACCAGCGTACCCGCACGCGCCAGCCGCTCCACCACCGGCACGACGCGCCGGGTTTCGTCCCCCTCCCACACCGTGGTCGCCCCCGGCCGCGTCGATTCGCCGCCCAGATCGATCAGCGCCGCCCCCGCGGCCGCCATCGCCACCCCGCTGGCCGCCGCTTCCCCCGGATCGTCATGATGCCGACCCCCATCCGAAAAACTGTCTGGCGTGACGTTCAGGATCGCGGCGACCTGCGGCTGGTCGAAACGCAGTGTCCGTGGTCCCAGCACCAGCGGCGCGCGCGGCGCGGTGATCGCGACATGCAGGCTCGCCGCGCGCGCATCCCCGCCCAGTTCCGCTGCGAAGTCAGCCACCGGAACCACCCGCCGCCCGTCGCCCTCGCGCACTTCATAGGCGGCAAACCACTGCAATCCACCGGCGAGGCGCGCCACCCGGCCGTCATGGCCCATCGGCGTATCGACGAACTGGATGGGGCGCAGGTGCAGGCTGGTCATGGTTTTGCGCTTTCCACAAAGCGCGAACAATGGAAACCTCGCGCCACGCTGACACAGCGGACGCCGACGATGGCCGCCAGGCGATCGCGCATCCGCTCGCCACCGACATGGATCGCCACCAGCAGATGAAGCCGGAAGGATGCGCGGCCCCGCCGCACCCGGATCTCGGTCGGCACCCCGCCCAGCACGACGACCGCGTCCAGCACGCGCAGCAAGGTGGAGGGGCAGGCAATAGTCAGCCCGGTGATCGTTAGCAGCGTATCGTCGGGATAACGGACAGGCAGGGGCGCGCGCTCGGCGCATAACGGAACGGACATGAGCGACCTTTGAAGAAGCTTGACGCTAGGCCCCGCAAAGGTTCGGCGATCACGGCCGGGATGCGAGGCGACGCTAGGTGCGGCGGCGATCCGGGCGCGCGACATCACGGTCGGCGCCATATCGCCGCCCGGTAATTCGCAAGGTCATGCTCGACTGCATCGGGTCATACTGCCCGGCGAACGTCGCCGGCGCAATCCTCGCACTTTATGGCTGCGTCGCCAGCAGATAGGTCTGGCGCAGCGTGTCGATCGGCTTCAGCACGTCGCCGTCCTCATAATGCCAGAAGGTCCAGCCGTTGCACGCCGGCGTTTCCTGCAACGCCGATCCCAGCCGATGGATCGATCCCTCGCGCCCGCACGCACTCAGCAGCGATCCGTCGGCACGCACCGTCACGCGGAACCGCCGCTTGTGATCGGTCAGCACCGTACCCGCCGCCAGATAGCCGTTCTCGACCAGCACGCCGAACGCCACGCGCGGCTTGGCCTTGGGGCTCTGCATCGTCGCCAGCGCGCTTTCGTCCAGCGGCAGCGCCGCCGCGATGCGCGCGACGGCGGCGGCGCAATAGCCCGGCTCTCGCTCGATCCCGATCCAGCGCCGCCCCAGCCGCTTGGCGACCGCGCCGGTCGTGCCGGTGCCGAAAAACGGGTCGAGCACCACATCGCCCGGCTTGGTGCAGGCCAGCAGGATGCGGTAGATCAGCGCCTCGGGCTTTTGCGTCGGGTGCACCTTCACCCCGTCCCGCTTCAACCGCTCGCCGCCGCCACAGATCGGAAACTCCCAGTCCGACCGCATCTGGATCTCGTCGTTCAGCGTCTTCATGCTGCGATAGTTGAAGGTGTATTTTGCCTTCTCGCCCTTCGACGCCCAGATCAGCGTTTCATGCGCGTTGGTGAAGCGCGTGCCCTTGAAATTAGGCATCGGATTGGCCTTGCGCCACACGATGTCGTTCAGGATCCAGTAGCCCAGATCCTGCACCGCGGTGCCGACGCGGAAGATGTTGTGATAGCTGCCGATCACCCAGATCGTACCGTTATCCTTCAGGATGCGGTGCGCCTCGGCCAGCCAGGCGCGGGTGAACGCGTCATAGGCGGCGAAGGTGTCGAACTTGTCCCAGTCGTCGGTCACCGCATCGACATGGCTGCCGTCCGGCCGGAACAGTTCGCCACCCAGTTGCAGGTTATAGGGCGGGTCGGCGAAGATCATGTCGACCGACTTCGCCGGCAGCGATCGCATCGCCGCGATGCAGTCGCCCATCAGGATCTGGTCCAGCGGCAGCACCTGCACGTCGGCCTCTTCGCGCCTCTTCGGCCGTGCGATCGCCTGCACCAAACCCATGGTTACCCCTTTCAACTGGGGTCAGATCGACCTTTGCGGAGTCATCCGTCAAGCGCTGATTCAATGCGCGACTCGGCGGATTCGCGCGAGTCGCGACGGAACGAAAGGTGTTTGGGGCCACATGTTGAGTCAGGCTTTGGTCGTCACCCCAACCGATGGGGGTGTGTCGCTACGGACTCAAAGCGGCAGAGAAGCCTGCGCCACGGGCGCAAAGCTGCGCCGGTGCAGCGGCGTCGGCCCATATTCGCGCAGCGCCGCCATGTGATGGCGGCACCCGTACCCCTTGTTCGAGTGCCAGTTATACTCGGGATGTGATTCGGACGCGGCGATCATGATCGTGTCGCGCCGGTGCTTGGCGACGATCGAGGCCGCGGCGATCGCCGGCGATTTCGCGTCGCCACCGACGATCGCGGTCGCGACATAGCTCCAGCGCGGCAGGCGGTTGCCATCCACCAGCACATGGCCGGGCGCGCAGCCGCCATCCGCGCACAGCGCGTCCACCGCCAGCGTCATCGCCTTCATCGTCGCCCAATAGATGTTCAGCCGGTCGATCTCCTCGGGCTCGACGATGCCGATCCCCACCCGCGCACATTCGTGCAGCCGCGCACTCAGCTCGGCGCGCACCTTGGCCGTCAGCTTCTTGGAATCGTCCAGCCCCCGCGGCACGCCCTTGGCCGGCAGGATCACCGCCGCCGCCACCACCGGCCCGGCCAGCGGCCCGCGCCCGGCCTCGTCGACCCCGGCGACCAGGGGCCCCCACGCTGCATCATGGTTGCGCTTGGGCATCAGCGCGGCCCCACCGCGTCGAAGGGTACGGTGCCCAGCGCATGCCCCATCGGCCCATGCCCCGCGCCCAGCCCCGGTGCCGCGGCCAGCGCCGCCTGCACGAACGCGATGGCCCGGTCGCACGCCCGGTCCAGCGTCAGCCCCGCCGCCAGCCCGGCCGCGATGCCGCTCGCCAGCGTGCATCCCGTGCCATGCGTATGCCGCGTATCGATCCGCGCATGTGTCCAGCGCGTCTCCGCGCCATTGGCGGCGACCAGCCGGTCCTCGATCACCGGTCCCTCGCCGTGTCCGCCCTTCACCAGCACCGCCGCGCCGCTTGCGCGCACCGCCGCCTCGCCGCCCAGCGCCGCCAGTTCGGGCAGGTTGGGCGTCACCAGCGCGGCGAGGCGCATCAGGCGCGCGAACGCCGCGATCGTCTCGGCATCGGCCAGCACCGATCCGCTGGTCGCGATCATCACGGGGTCGAACACGACCGGCAGGTTCAGCGGCTCCAGCACATCGGCCACCGCATGCACGGTCGCGGCCGACCCGATCATCCCGATCTTCACCGCATCCGCGCCCAGATCGTCCAGCACCGATCGCATCTGCCGCACCACCATGTCGGCGGGCACGGGATGCACGTCCTGCACGCCGACCGTATTCTGTGCGGTGATCGCGGTGATCGCGGTCATCGCATGACCACCCAGCATCGTGATCGTCTTGATATCCGCCTGAATACCGGCGCCCCCGCCGGAATCGGACCCGGCGACGACGAGGATGCGGGGAAGGGACGCAGCGGAGATCATGTTTCCCGCCATGCCCTTCCCCCATCCCGCCCGCAAGCGGCAGGCGTCTCAGCCCGCCGCCACGCGCACCGCATCGCAGATCCGGTCCACCACGCGCTCCACCTGCGCACGGTCGTCGCCTTCGGCCATTACGCGGATGACCGGTTCGGTGCCCGATGGCCGGATGACCAGCCGGCCGCGACCCTGCAACTCGGCCTCCGCCTCGGCGATCACCGCCTTCACGCTATCCGCCTCCAGCGGCTTGCCCCCGGCGAAGCGGACATTCTTCAACAGTTGCGGCAACGGCTCGAACCGGTGCAGCACCTCGCTTGCCGGCGCGCCCGCGCGCTTCACCTCGGCCAGCACCTGCAACGCCGCGACCAGCCCGTCGCCGGTGGTCGCATAGTCGGACAGGATGATATGCCCGGACTGTTCGCCGCCGACGTTGAAGCCGCGCGCCCGCATCGCCTCCAGCACGTGCCGGTCGCCCACCTTGGTACGCACCAGCCCCAGCCCCTGCGCCGCCAGATGCCGCTCCAGCCCCAGGTTCGACATCACCGTGGCGACCAACCCGCCGCCGGCCAGCCGCCCGGCGCGCGCATAGCTGGTGGCGATCGTCGCCATCAGCTGGTCGCCGTCCACCACCCGGCCCTGTTCGTCCACCACGATCAGCCGGTCCGCATCGCCGTCCAGCGCGATGCCGATGTCCGCGCCGCTCGCCACCACCGTCTCGGCCAGCGTCGCGGGTGCGGTCGATCCGACGCCGGCATTGATGTTGGTGCCGTTGGGGCTGACGCCGATCGCGACCACGTCCGCGCCCAGTTCCCACAGGGCGGCGGGCGCGACCTTGTACGCCGCACCGTTCGCGCAATCGATCACCACGCGCAAACCGTCCAGCCGCAGCTTTTCGGGGAAGGTCGACTTGGCGAAATGGATATAGCGCCCTTGCGCGTCGTCGATGCGCTGCGCCCGCCCGATCTGGCTCGACGGCACCAGCGGCACCTCGCCGTCGATCATCGCCTCGATCGCCTCCTCGGCCTCGTCCGACAACTTGTAGCCATCCGGCCCGAACAGCTTCAAACCATTGTCGGCAAAAGGATTATGACTGGCGGAGATCATCACGCCGATATCCGCGCGCATCGATTGGGTCAGCATCGCGACCGCAGGGGTCGGCAGCGGGCCGACCATGATCACGTCCATGCCGACGCTGGTGAAGCCCGCGACCAGCGCGGATTCCAGCATATAGCCGGACAGGCGCGTATCCTTGCCGATCAGCACCCGGTGGCGGTGGTCGCCGCGCAGGAAATAGGCGCCGGCCGCCATGCCGACCTTCATCGCCATCGCCGCGGTCATCGCGCCGCTGTTGGTCGCCCCGCGAATACCATCGGTGCCGAAATATTTTCTTGCCATGCCGCCTCCCGTCCGCGGAGCTAGGGGTTGATCCTCGTTGCGGTGCGTTAGCCGCCAATCCTGCAAAGAGCGAGCATGTCGCGAGCCCCCCTGATCCTTCTCTGCCTCGTCATCGGCCTGCTTTCGGGCGTCGCCATCGCCGGCATCTCACCCGTTGCCGCCGGTTATGCCGTCGCGATCGGCCAGCCGCTCGGCACGCTGTGGCTCAACGCGCTCCAGATGACGGTTGTCCCCCTTGTCGTCTCGCTGCTTGTCACCGGCGTCGCCGCCACCGCGCAGGCGGCCCGCGCCGGCCGGATCGCGGCGCGCGCGATCATCCTGTTCGTCGCGACCGTCACCGCCACCGGCACCATGGCCGCTCTCGCCGGCCCCCTCCTGCTCGACCTTTTCCCGGTGCCGCAGGCCGCCGCCGCAGCCTTGCGCGCCGCTCTCACCGATGCAGCCTCCGTCGCGCCGCCGCCACCGCTGGGCGAGTTCATCGCATCGATCGTGCCGACCAACGTGGTCAGCGCCGCGGCGAACAACGCCTTTCTGTCGCTGATCGTCTTCACCCTCGCCTTCGCCTTTGCCATCACCCGCCTCGACGAAGCGCCGCGCGCGCGCCTGATCGACTTCTTCACCGCGATCCGCGACGCCATGCTGATCCTGATCGAATGGGTCCTCCGCCTCGCCCCCATCGGCGTCTTCGCGCTGGCCCTCGTCGTCGGCGCCCGCGCCGGCACCGCGGCCTTCGGCGCGCTGGCGCACTATGTTCTGATCGTCTCGGCGATCGGTGTGCTCGTCATGCTGATGGCCTATGCCCTGGCGCTGGTCGGCGGTCGCATCGGCATCGTCCGCTTCGCCCGTGCGCTGGCGCCGGCGCAGGCGGTGGCGATCAGCACGCAATCTTCCCTCGCCAGCCTGCCGGCGATGCTTCAGGGCGCCCGGCGCCTCGGCATTGCGGAGTCCACCGCGGGCATGGTGCTGCCGCTCGCGGTCGCGATCCTGCGCGGCACGCAGCCGGCGATGAACATCGGCATCGCCGTCTATATCGCCCACTGGTTCGGCATCGCGATCACGCCGGGCGCGCTCGCCTCGGCGGTGTTCGTCGGCGTGCTGGTCTCGCTCGGCTCGGTCAGCCTGCCGGCGCAGATCACCTTTTACGCCTCGATCGCCCCCGTCTGTCAGGCGCTCGGCGTGCCCATCGCACCGTTGGGGCTGCTCATCGCCATCGAGACCTTTCCGGACATCTTCCGCACACTCGGCAATGTCAGCATGGACCTCGCCGCCACCGCAACCGTTTCGCACCTCAGCGGCACGACCGACCATGAGGGACATCCATGAAATATCGCAGCCTTGGCCCGGAATTCGAGGTGTCGGCACTCGGCCTCGGCTGCATGCCGATGGCTGGCATCGGCCGCGGCATGTATGGCGAGGCGAATGCGGACGAGGGCATCGCGACGATCCAGCGTGCGATCGATCTCGGCGTCACCCTGTTCGACACCGCCGAAATCTACGGCCCCCTCGTCAACGAGGAACTGCTCGGCCGCGCCGTCCGCGGCCGGCGCGACCGCGTCGTCATCGCGACCAAATTCGGCTTCCGCTATGACGAGAACGGCATGACCGGGGTCGATTCCACCCCCGACAATGTCCGCCGTGCCTGCGAGGGCTCGCTGCGCCGCCTCGGCGTCGAGACGATCGATCTCTTCTACCAGCACCGCGTCGACCCGAACGTGCCCATCGAAGATACGGTGGGCGCGATGGCGCGACTGGTCGAGGAAGGAAAGGTCCGCCGCCTCGGCCTGTCGGAGGCGGGTGCGGACACCATCCGCCGCGCCGCCGCCGTCCACCCGATCGCCGCGGTCCAGTCCGAATATTCGCTGTGGGAGCGCGATGTGGAGGGCGACATCCTTCCCGTCCTGCGCGAACTCGGCATCGGGTTCGTGCCCTACAGCCCGCTCGGCCGCGGCTTCCTGACCGGCCAGATCAAGACGCGCGACGACCTGCCCGAAGGGGATTATCGCCGCAACGACCCCCGCTATTCGGAAGAGAATTTTGGGCAGAACCTGAAGATCGTCGATGTCGCGCGCAGCATCGCCGACGCCCACGGCGCCAGCCCGGCACAGGTCGCGCTCGCCTGGCTGCTCGCACAAGGTGACGACATCGTCCCTATTCCCGGCGCCAAGCAGCGCCGGACGATGGAGGATTCGATGGCCGCCGCCGAACTCACGCTCTCGGCCGAAGACCTGCAACGCCTCGAAGAGGCCGCCCCGCGCGGCGGCACCGCGGGCCCGCGCTACGGCGAAAAAGCCCTGTCGATGACCCGGCTCTGACGGTTCGCGGGGTGGGGCGCCGTGCCCCACCCCACGCCTCACCGCCGCGGCGCCTTCTCGACCCGCGTATCGATCCCCGCCGCCGCCGGCTCGGCCAGCGCGTCCTCGCCGGCCAGTCCGTGCCCGGCATCCTCCTTCAACAGATCGAGATGCATCAGCCGCGCGACCAGCGGCGAGATCACCAGCACGACCACGCCGACCCCGATCGAGAACCAGCCGATCCGACCGTAGACCTCCAGCACCTTTTCCGGTCCGGCCCCCTCGCCGCCGCTCGCCTGCGCGATCAGGCCGGCGATGAAGTTGCCCGCCGCCGTCGCCAGGAACCAGGTACCCATCATCAGCCCGGTCATGCTGGGCAGCGACAGCCGCGTCATCGCCGCCAGCCCGACCGGCGAGAAGCACAGCTCCGCCATGGTGTGGATCAGATAGACCAGGAAGATGAAGATCACCGGCGTCGGCGCGCCCGCATAGGCCGCGGCACCCGCCACCAGCACCAGGAAGCCGGCACCCACCCCGATCAGGCCGATACCGAATTTCAGCGGCGCGCTCGGGTCCAGCCGCCGCTTGGCGAGCGCCGTCCACAGCCAGGCGAAGACCGGGGCCAGCAGGATGATGAAGATGCCGTTGACCGACTGGAAGGCCGATGCCGGCACCTCCCAGCCCAGGATCGTGCGATCCACCGACCGGTCGGTATAAACGTTCAGCGACGACCCCGCCTGCTCGAACAGCGCCCAGAACAGCGGACACAGCGCGATCAGGAACAGCGCGCCGAAGATGCGGTCGCGGTCCACCTTGTCCAGCGTGAACACCGCCTTGTAGAGGATGAACGCCACCGTGCCGGCCGCGAACACCAGCAGCAGCGTGCCCACCGCCTCCTGATAGCGGATCAGCACCCACAGCCCGAGCACCGCCAGGATGCCGACGGCGTAGATCGCCCATTCGCGGCTCAGCCCCAGCACCGCCCGCTCCTTCAGCACCGGCAGCGACGGCGCCTCGCCCGCGCCGTGCAGTTCGTGCTTCAGCGAGATGAACGCGACCAGGCCCAGCACCATGCCGACACCCGCGGCGCCGAAGCCCCAGGCCCAGCCCACCGTCTCGCCCAGCACGCCGCACACGATCGGCCCCAGCGATCCGCCGACATTGATCCCCATGTAGAAGATCGAGAAGGCGGGATCGCGCCTGGCGTCGTCGCGCGCATAAAGCTGCCCGACCAGCACCGAGATATTGGCCTTCAGGAAGCCGGTGCCCACCACGATCGAGGCGAGCGCCAGGTAGAAGCCGTTGAGATAGCCCCCTTGCGCACCCTGCGGCCCTTCGACCAGTGCGATCAGGATATGGCCAAAGGCGATGAATATCCCGCCCGCCAGCACCGCGCGTCTGGCGCCCAGATAGCGATCCGCCAGATAGCCGCCGATCACCGGCGTGACGTACACCAGCGAGGTATAGGCCGCGTAGATGCCGAAGGCGGGTTCGTCGGTGAACAGGAAATGCTTGGTCAGGTAGAAGACCAGGATCGCGCGCATGCCATAATAGGAAAAGCGCTCCCACATTTCGGTGAAGAACAGCAGGAACAGGCCGCGTGGGTGGCCCAGAAACGTCTTGCCGCGGCTTGCGGCCACATACGCACTCGCCATACGGGCGATCACTCCATTCAGGTGGCACGCTCCCCACGTGCCGGACGCCCGAACCCTAGCGGCAAAGCCGCGCCTGTAAACCTGCCGGCAAAGCCGCGCCTGTAAACATCGTGCGTAGATCGGTAAGGATGTGACATGCTCAACGACCGCTCGCACCCCCTCGCCTTTCTCGCCACGCGCCGCTCGGCCAAGCCGCGCGACCTTATCGGCCCCGGTCCCGATGCCGCCGATCTTGCGCAGATGCTGGCGATCGCCGCACGCACCCCCGATCACGGCAAGCTCGCCCCCTGGCGCTTCGTCATCGTTGGCGACGACCAGCGTGCCCGGCTGTCGCAGGTCATCACCACCGCCTACCGTGCCGAGCGTCCGCAGGCGTCCGCCACCGAAATCGCCGCCCTCGACCAGTTCGCACATCAGGCGCCCACGCTGGTCGTGCTGCTCTCCGCCCCCCGGCCCGACAGCCATATCCCGATGTGGGAACAGGAGCTGTCCGCCGGGGCGGTCGGCATGAACCTGCTCCATGCGGCGAACGCGCTCGGCTACGGCGCCGGCTGGCTGACCGGCTGGCCGGCCTTTTCGGCGGTGGTGCGCGACGCCTTCGGCCAGGCGCCCGAGCGCATCGTCGGCTTCTTCTTCATCGGCACCCCCGGCCGCCCGCTCGACGAACGCCCCCGCCCCGATATGGAACGCCTCGTCTCACAATGGGGTGATTGACCGTCGACTCACCCGCTCGCATGCTGTATTAACTCAGCATGACAGCACTTAGCGGCGAGGACAGCCCGGTCTATATCCGCCTGCGCGGCACCATTGCCGCCGGCATCCTCAACGGCACCTATCGCACGGGGGACCAGTTGCCCTCGGTCCGCGCCTTCGCTGCCGCGAACGGCGCCAACCCGCTCACCGTTGCCAAGGCCTATCAAAGCTTTCAGGACGACGGCTATGTCGAGGTCCGCCGCGGCGTCGGCATGTTCGTGCTGGCGGGCGCGGCCGAGCGCCTGCGCGCCGCCGAGCGCGACACCTTTGTCAACACCCAGTGGCCCCGCATCCGCGACCACATCACGCTGCTCGGCCTGGACCTGAACGACCTGATGGAGCGCGAACGGGCATAAATACCCTCTCCCCTTGGGGGAGAGGGCGTATTACCGCTCACCCCGGAAACAGCGCCGCCACTTCGTCGGCACCCAGGTTGATCCCGAACATCAGGCTCAACCGCATGCGATACACGCGCAGGTCGGTGATCGCCCCTTCGGCCTGCTCGGTGCCCGCCCGCCGCCGATAATGCAGGTCGGTCAACGACGCAAAACCATGCGGCAGCACGATGCTGGCGATCCGCAGGCTGGTGAACCGGCTGCCCGGCGCGGTCGATGCCCAGTGATTGCCCATCGCCAGGTCGGCGTCCCACACCCGCTCGGTGGTGAAGCTGTATTGCGGCTGGAACCCCTCACCACCCCCGCGCCCGTCGGTGGTCGCGGCATCGCCGTCGCGCAGCAGCATCCAGCCATGCTGCACGTCGCGCACCAGCCGGAACCGTGCACCATCGGGCGCGATCCCTTCCGCGCCTTCGACCAATGGCAGCGGCGGCGCATAGCTGCCGCCAAAACCGGGGTCGGCGATCCACTCCTGCTCGCCGATCGTCACCAGGCTGAACGTGTGGGTCAGCGGCGGCACCTCTCCCGCGCCCAGCCACACCCGCGCCAGCAGCGGCCGGGCGGCAAAGCCCAGCGCCGCCAGCGCATCCAGGAACAGGCGGTTCTGCTCGAAACAATATCCGCCGCGCCCCCCGGTCACCAGCTTGGCGAACACGCCGTCGCTGTCGATGGCGATTGCGCGGCCCAGCACGACGTCCAGATTTTCGAACGGGATCGACAGGCGATGCGCGCGCTGCAACCGCGCCAGCCCCTCCACATCGAGCGTGACCCGCGAAGGCAGGCCGATCCGGGCGAGATAAGCGTCGAGATCGAACATGCCCCGCCGGTAGCGCGCCCCGCCGCACTTGTCGAAAGCAAATCCGGCAGCCGTCGCGCCCTACACCGCCAGCACCGCCTTTGGCACATGATAGCCCTCGGCAAAGCCCTCCGGCGCATTGCACTCGATGCCGCGCAGCCGCGCCAGCGACAGGAACGTCTCCGGCCGGAACCATCGCCGGCCCTGCTGGCTGGGGAAGGACGCATGGATATGCGCCGCCTTGCGCTCGGCCACCTGCGCGCTCAGCGGCAGATAGGCGTTGGTCGGATGCAGGTCGGCATCATATTTCGGCACTTCATAGCCCAGGATCAGGTGATCGCGGAACGTGTTGCGCGTCATCGTGCCGATCAGCGCATGGTCCTGGTGCAGGTCGCCGACATGATGGGTCAGGATCAGGTCGGGCGCCGCCTCGCGCTTGATCGCCTCGAACACCGCCTTGATCGCGGGCGCCCGGTGCGCGAACAACCCGTCGGCAAAGGCATGCGGCTCCACCACGGCGGCTTGGCCCAGCAGGTCGCCGATGCTCGCCCGCGCTTCCGCCGCACGGTCGTCGCCGCCGCTGAACACCACGCAGCGTACCGATAGGGCCGGCCGCCGCGCCGCCAGCGTCAGCAACAGGCCGCCGCAACCGATCTCGATATCGTCCGAATGCGCCCCCAGGCACAGCACCCGCAACGGTGCGGCCGGGTCCGCGCCCAGCGCCAGGCCCAGCATGGTCAGCCCACCGCTTCCCGCCGGTCCGCCGTCGCTTCCCCGCGCCACACCTCCCAGGGCGCCGGTTCCGGCAGCCGCGCCGCCTCCAGCGCCATCACGTCCTTGAACGTGTCGCACGCCCGCCAGAAACCGTCATAAGGAAACGCCAGCAGCCGCCGCTCGCCGATCAACCGGTCGAACGCCCCTTCCACCAGATCGTCGTCATCGCCCAGATAATCGAAGATCTCGGCGCGAAACGCGAAAAAGCCGCCATTGATGCGCACGTCGATGCCGGTTCCCGCCTCGATCCCGGTCACCACGCCGTCATGGTCGTGGTGCAGGTAATGAAAGCTCTGCGTCGGGCGCACCGCGATCATCACGCCCACCGTATCGGCGCGCCCCTCCAGCACCCGCACGATATCGGGCAACGGCGCGTCCGACAGGCCATCGGCATAATTGGCCAGGAACACCGGTTCGCCGGCGACATAGCGCTGCACCGCCTTCAGCCGCTGCCCGATGCTGGTCAGCGGCCCGGTATCGACCAGCGATACCGTCAGCACGTCGCCCCATTCGTCGACCAGCCGGAACGTATGGCCCACCGCATCGCCCGCCACCGTCGGCATCGGCACCGCCCCCGACTGCCGGAAATAGGTCAGGAACGCCTCGACGCCGTATCCCAGGCACAACACGAACTCGCGGTGCCCGTGATGGGCATAATAGTTCATGATGTACCACAGGAGCGGCCGCTCGCCGATATGGACCAGGGGCTTGGGCGTCGTCGGCGCGAAATCGCGCATCCGCGTGCCCATCCCCCCGCAGAACAGGACGACCTTCATCTGCACTCCCCGCATCCATGGTTCGAAAACCTTTGCAGGGGCCACGCTATGCCGTTTCACCCGGCCGCCAAATCGCGCAACCGGACTAGCCGTTAAGAACTAAACTCGATCAAGATTTACCCAGTTTCGGATGTCTATCTACCTGTTATTCCGCAAAAAGCTCCGCCTCCACGGCATAAAGCACATCGGCCGGGGCCTGCGCCGCCGCGACCAGCCCCAGTGCTTCGGACACGATCTGCTCCAGATAGAAGCGCACGCACGCCCGCTTCATCCGCATGGACGGCGCATCGCCGGTCGCCGCCCGCCCCTGCCGCTCCATCAGCCAGCCGCAGGTCGCGACCGACACCATGGTCAGGAAGGGGTAGCTCGCCGCCAGCCGATCGTCGGCGGACGCGTCGGCCAGTGCCTGTCCCGTCGCCTCGCAGGCATCGATCAGGGCGATCAGCCGTGCGTCCTGCGCCTCGTCGCGCATGTCGGCGATCAGTTCGGCAAAAACCCCGCCCCCGCTCGCCTCGCGCCCCAGCGCCAGCTTGCGCCCGACCAGATCCGCTGCCTGGATGCCGTTGGTGCCCTCGTAGATTGAGGTGATGCGCACGTCGCGGAAGAACTGCGCCGCCCCGGTTTCCTCGATGTAACCCATGCCGCCATGCACCTGGATGCCCAGCGAGGCGACCTCGTTGCCCAGGTCGGTGCCATGCGCCTTGGCCAGCGGCGTCACCAGCTCCAGCCGGCCCCGCGCCCGCGCATCGCCCGCTCCCGCCCGGTCCACCTGCCCCGCGGCATAATAGACCAGCGCGCGTGCTCCTTGCGTCTGCGCCTTCATCCGCATCAGCATGCGCCGCACGTCGGGATGCTCCACGATCCGCACCGCATCGCGCGAGGTGCCGCCCGCGCGGGCCGACTGCACCCGCTCCAGCGCATAGGCGACGGCGGCCTGCGTCGCCGCTTCCGCCGCCTGCACGCCCTGCAATCCGACGTTCAGCCGCGCATTGTTCATCATCGTGAACATCGCGCGCATGCCGCCATGCTCCGGCCCGATCAGCTCGCCCACGCAGTCGTCATGATCGCCGAACGACAGCACGCAGGTGGGGGATGCATGCAGCCCCATCTTGTGTTCGATCGACACCACCCGCACGTCGTTCGCCGCACCCGGCCGGCCGTCCGCGTCCAGCCGGAACTTGGGCACCAGGAACAGGCTGATCCCCTTGGTGCCCACCGGCGCATCGGGCGTCCGCGCCAGCACCAGATGGACGATGTTCTCGGCCATGTCGTGGTCGCCGAACGAGATGAAGATCTTGGTGCCCTTGATGCGCCATGTTCCGTCGCCGCGCGGGGTGGCGGTGGTGCGCAGCGCGCCCACGTCCGATCCCGCCTGCGGCTCGGTCAGGTTCATCGTTCCCGTCCATGCCCCCGTCGCCAGATGCGGCAGGTACAGCCGCTGCTGCTCCGCGCTGCCATGATGCGCCAGCGCCTCGATCGCGCCCACCGTCAGCGTCGGGCACAGCGCGAACGCCATGTTGGCGGTGCCCAGCGTGTCCAGCACCGCGGTCTGGATCGCAAAGGGCAGGCCCTGGCCGCCATGCGCTTCGGGCACTCCGATCGTGCCCCAGCCGCCGTCCACATAATCGCGGTAGGCCTCGGCATAGCCGTCCGGCATGCGCACGCCCTCGGGCGTCCAGCGCGCACCCACCGTGTCGCCTGCACGCAGCAGCGGCGCCCATTCGCCCGCGGCGAACGCGCCCACCCCTTCCAGCACGGCATCGATCACATCGTCGCTCGCCGCCGCGAACCGCTCGGTCGCGGCCAGCTCGCCCACGCGCACGACATGGTCCAGCACGAACCGCTGCTCGGCGGTGATCGGGGTGAAGGGCATCGGCATCCTCTTATCGCTCTGGTTGGAACCCGATATAGCCGCCCGCCATGGCCTCTCCAAATCCCAGCATCTTACCCTACGGCATGGCTGCATTGGCCGAGGCCGCCCGAGTCGTCGCGGCCGGCGGGTTGGTCGCGGTGCCGACCGAGACGGTCTACGGCCTTGCCGCGAACGCCACCGACGGCGCCGCGGTCGCGCGCATCTATGCAGCCAAGGGGCGACCGTCCTTCAACCCGCTGATCGTCCACGTCCCCGATCTCGCCACCGCCGAAACCCTCGCCGGTTTCGATGAAGAGGCGCATGCGCTCGCCACCGCCTTCTGGCCCGGCCCGCTCACCCTGGTCCGCCCGCTCAGGGCCGGCGGGCCGCTGTCCGCGCTGGTGACGGCCGGGCTCGACACGGTGGCACTCCGCGTCCCCCGCCACCGCGCGATGCAATCGCTGCTCGAACATTGCGGCGTCCCCCTCGCCGCCCCTTCCGCCAACGCCAGCGGCGGCATCAGCCCCACCACCGCCGAACACGTCGCCGCCAGCCTGGGCGCCGCCGCCCTGATCCTCGACGACGGCGCTACCCCTGCCGGCCTTGAATCCACCATCGTCGCCGGCCGCACCATCCTGCGCCCCGGCCCCGTCACCGCCGCCATGCTGGAAAGCGTGCTGGGCAGCGTCAGCCGCGGCGCCGAGCATCCCGCCGTCATCACCGCGCCCGGCCAGCTCGCCAGCCACTACGCCCCTGCCAAGCCGCTCCGCCTGAACGCGGTCGGGGCCGACGCGGACGAATGGCTGATCGGCTATGGTCCGGTCGGTGGCGATGAAACGCTGTCGGCCACCGGGGACCCGCTGGAGGCCGCGGCCAATCTGTTCGCCGCACTCCACCGCGCGGACGCCGCCGCATCGATGCGCATCGCGGTTGCGCCCATCCCGATGGACGGCATTGGCGAGGCGATCAACGACCGCCTGCGCCGCGCCGCGCATCCGTGATCGTCAATCGTTCCGCGGCACCGAGTCGCCCCGCGCCGGCGTGCTGCCATCCGCGGGATAGTCGTCCGTTCCGCCGACCTCGCCCGGTCCCTGATCGTCGCCCGTCACCGCTTCGCGCGATCCCGCGCTGCTGCCGATCGGCGCACCGGTCACCGCGCGTTCGCCGTCATCGTCGTTGGGCCGGGTCGGAGGCGCCATCACTCGCCCCCCTGCACGCTCAGATCCTCGGTCAATTGTTCTTCCAGCGATTCGCCGCCTTCGCGCTCGGCGGGCTCGTTCTTGCTTGCAACATTCTCGCCTGTGGTCTGGTCGTCATTGGCTGGGAACTGGGGATCGGCCATGATCGCTCTCCTGTTATGATTGCATCCTCAACGCACGGAACGGGGGTTGGAGCCGCATGATCCGCCGCGCCCGCACCCTGCCCCCCGCCCTGGCCGGCATCGCCGCCGCCGCAGTCGCACTCGGCCTCGTCCTTCTGGTCGGGCTGGCGGTGGATCGCTGGTCCTTCGCCTTCGATCACGCGATCCTTGTCTCCTTGCGGGCATGGGGTGGGCCGTCATGGCTGCCGCGCGTCGCAAAGGACGTCACCGCGCTTGGCGGCGCCGTGATCCTCACCCTCGTGGTGATCGCGGTCACCGGGCTGTTGCTCGTGCAGCGTCTGTGGCTCACCGCCCTGGCGGTCCTCGCTGCCTCGATCAGCGGCGGCATGGCGGTGGATGCGATCAAGGCATGGGCCGGTCGCGCCCGCCCCGATCTGGTCGATCATTTCGTCACCGTGACCAATGCTAGCTTCCCCAGCGGCCACGCCGCCAACAGCGCCACCGTCTATCTGACGGTCGCCGCCCTCTCGACACAGGTGCTGCGACAGTCGGCGGCGCGCACCTACACCGTCGTGGTCGCCGTGCTGCTCGTCGGCGCGATCGGGCTCAGCCGCATCTATCTGGGTGTCCACTGGCCGACCGACGTGCTCGCCGGCTGGTCGTTCGGCACGCTGTGGGCGCTCGCCTGGTGGTGGGCGACCGAGCGCGCCCGCGCCTCAATCGGCGGCGAGCGCTAGAGCGGTTTCCGACCGATCTGCGCCGTCGTGACGGAGCCGATTTTGGTTCAGGGCAAGAAGCGAGGAGCGGAGCGATGCCGGGGCATCGTGACCGACGAGCGACGTGGCCCTGGGCCAAAATCGGCCCGCCCCGAAGGGGTTGCATCAGGAAGGCCGCTGGACGTCGTCGCGACGCTCGCAGGGGCCGACCAGCCCCTGCTTCGCGCCGCTCCTAGCCAGCAGCCTTCCTGATGCAATCATGATGACGCAGATCGGTCGGAAACCGCTCTAGCAGCGCGCGCGCCGCCTTCAGGTGCGGCGCATCCACCATCCGCCCGTTCAGTTGCAGCGCGCCCGCTCCCGGATTGGCGGCGAACAGATCGACGATCGCCTGCGCCGCCGCCAGTTCCTCCGCACTCGGGGTAAAGGCGGCGTTGATCACCGCCACCTGCGCCGGATGGATCGCCATCATGCCGGTAAAGCCGTCGCGCCGCCCCCGCGCGGCATAGGCCGCCAGCCCGTCCAGGTCGCGAAAGTCCGGATACACCGTCTCGATCGCCGGCACGCCCGCGGCATGCGCTCCGAACAGGGTCAGCGACCGGGCCATCTGATAGGGCGCGGTATAGCCGCCATCCGCCTCGCGCGAGGTCGCCGCCCCGATCGCGGCGGGCAGGTCCTCCGCCCCCCAGGTCAGCCCCGCCAGCCGCGGCGTCACCCCGGCATAGCTGCCCAGTTGAAAGATCGCCGCCGGCGTCTCGGTCGCAATGGGCAGGATCGCCACCTCGCCGCTCAACCGCGCGTCCAGCGCCGCCAGTGTCCGCGCCCCCTCCGCCTTGGGCAGCACCAGCCCGCCCGGCCCCGCGGGCAGGATCGCGGCCAGGTCCTCCTCCGCCAGTTCGCCGTCCAGCGGATTGATCCGCACGAACAGCGCCGGCCGGCCATCGCGCGGTTCGCGCAGGAACGCCGCCACCGCCTCCCGCGCTGCCGGTTTGGCCGCGGGGGCGACCGCATCCTCCAGGTCCAGGATCAGCGCGTCCGCGCCGCTGTTGCACGCCTTGGCCATGCGATCGGGGCGATCGCCAGGCACGAACAACAGCGAGCGCAGCCGCACCTTACTTGCCCATCTCGGCCAGCTTGCGCTCCCAGGCCAGCGCATCGCGCACGATCCCGTCCAGATCGTCGCGCTCCGGCCGCCAGGGCAGCGCCGCCAGGATCGCGCCGTTGTCGGCGACCAGCTCTGCCGGATCGCCCGCGCGGCGCCCTTCCATGCGGCGCTCGATCGTCATGTTGGTCACCCGGTCGACCGCGTCCAGCACCTCCAGCACCGAGAAGCCGCGACCATAGCCGCAGTTCAGCGTATGGCTCTCGCCCGGCTCCGCCACCAGCAGTTCCAGCGCCGCGACATGCGCCGCCGCCAGGTCCGATACGTGGATGTAATCGCGCACGCCCGTCCCGTCGCGCGTGGCAAAATCGGTGCCGTACACGCCGACATGGCCGCGCTTGCCCGTCGCCGCCTCGACCGCGATCTTGATGAGGTGCGTCGCCCCCACCGTCGACTGCCCCGAACGGCCCGCCGGATCGGCCCCCGCCACGTTGAAGTAGCGCAGCGCGCAATAGTTGATCGGATGCGCGGCCGCGATGTCCTTCAGCATGATCTCCGTCATCAGCTTCGACATGCCGTACGGATTGATCGGCGCCTTGGGATCGCCCTCCTGCACCGGCACCCGCTCCGGCGTGCCATAGGTCGCCGCCGTCGACGAGAAGATGAAATGCGGCACGCCCTCGGCCACCGCCGCCTCGATCAGCGCGCGGCTCGCCGCGGTGTTGTTCCGATAATATTTCAGCGGATCGCTGACCGACTCGGGCACCACCACCGACCCGGCGAAGTGCATGATCGCGCGCACGCCGTGCTCGCGGATCGTGGTGCGGATCGTCTCGATGTCGGACACGTCGGCCTCGACCAGCGTCGCGCGGGAATCGACCGCCCAGGCAAAGCCGGTGACCAGATTGTCGACCACCACCACGTCGTAGCCGGCATCGGCCAGCGCCAGCACCGCATGGCTGCCGATATAGCCTGCGCCGCCGGTGACCATCACCTTGCCGCTCAACCGCGTGTCGCTCATCCGCCCGTCACTCCCTTGGCCGTCCATGGATTGCCTCGCGGTAGCGGCTTCTTATCTAAGCGCAAAGACCAAGGAGTTATTCCATGACCGACTATGTGACACTCGCCGGCGGCTGTTTCTGGTGTACCGAGGCGGTGTTCAAGGACGTGATCGGCGTAGAGTCGGTCGAAAGCGGCTATATCGGCGGCAGCGTCGCCAACCCGACCTATAAGCAGGTGTGCGGCGGTGATACCGGCCATGCCGAGGCGATCCGCATCGGCTTCGATCCCGAACAGCTTGCTCTCGACGATCTGCTCGACATCTATTTCGCCACGCATGATCCGACGCAGCTGAACCGCCAGGGCAACGATGTCGGCACCCAGTATCGCTCGGCGATGTTCCCCGCCTCGCCCGAACAGGAAGCGGCGATGAAGGCGGCGATCGAGCGGAACCAGGCCGACCAGCCCAAGCCCATCGTCACCACCATCGAACCGATGGCCGAATGGTATCCGGCGGAGGATTACCATCAGGACTATTGGGAAACCTCGGGCCGTTCGAACCCGTATTGCATGGCGGTGATCCCGCCCAAGCTGCAAAAGCTGCGCAAGAGCTTCGCCGCCCGCTCGCGCGCGGTCACCGCCTGACCCGTTGCCGCCCTCCCGCATCCGGGGGGGCGGCAGCCGTCACGCCGTCCGGTACAGGATCAGCCCGATCGCGGAGATGCGCTCCACCTCGCCATAGCCGGGCTGGTCCAGATCCTCGCTGAAGATGTCCGGGTCCAGCTCGCGATAGTCGAGTTCGAACCCCGTCGCCGGCAGGCGCTCGCGCAGCGCATCCAGCAGCACGTCGCGCCCTTCCACGATCGACACGCCGGTATGCAGGATCAGGCGCCCGCCCGGTGCCAGCAGCGCGCTGCCCTGCATCACCCATTCCAGTGACAGCCGTGCCCCGTACAGATCGCCGCCATCGCGATAGGCACGTCGGCCTTCGTCGATCATGAACGGCGGATGGGTGACGATCAGGTCATATCCGGCATCCAGATCGCGCGGCGCCTGCACCTGCATGCAGGCATGTCGCAACCCGGCATGCTCCGCATTGATGCCCGCCAGGAACAGCGCCTTGGGATTGATGTCCGCCAGCGTCAGGTGCCCGTCCCGGGTCCGCGCCGCGGCGGTGATCCCGCCCACGCCCGCCCCGGCCCCATAATCCAGCACCCGTCGCGCATCGGGCGCCATGCCGGCCGCGATGAACTGCGCGAAACGGTGGCTGTCCGGTCCCAGGAACACCGAATCCTCGGCAAGGGTCGGATAGGCGGAATGCAGGAACAGATGTCCCTCCACCGTCGACGCACGCAGGGTCGGTGCATAACGCTCCCCACCCAGGGGCCGAACCGCGCCCGCCGCCTCCAGCAGCGCCATCATGTCGGCATCCACCACGTCGCGCGTGAACGGCAGGCTCCAGCCCAATATGTCGCGCAGCGATCCGGCGATCCGGCGCGTCGGGCGCTTCAGCACGCGGGCATGCGTCGCCGGCGTCGCCGTCACGAAGCGATAGTCACGCGCGTCCAGCGCGCGCAGCAGCACCAGCAATGCGGCGCGGCGCTCGGGCGAGAACCAGGCCACTTCCCCTTGCGTGGCGTCGGGATCAAGAACAACGTTTACCTGGGTTAACATGCTGATCGTCCACGTTTATTATCGTGCAGTAACGACCCACGCTTTGTACGTTTCCCGACAAATACACTGATCGCGATCAGTGCGCAGGCGCCTTGGCCGACGAGCGGGTTGCACAATCAGGTAAAGCGAACGATCCTGCCGCTTCAGTTCGATGGGAGATCGATGATGACCGTGATGTTTCTGGCCCTCGCCATGTTCTCGGCACCGCAGGATGCCGCCGCCCCCGCCAAGGACCCGGCACCGGCGGAAAAGAAGATCTGCCGCCGTGAAACGCCGGTCGGATCGCGCTTGAGCAAGCGCGTCTGCCGCACCGCCGCCGAATGGGCCGCCGTGGATGAAGCCAATCAGCAGGCGGCCGGCGCTTCGCTGCAAGGCCGCAACACCGCGCGCTAGGGTCTGAGCCTATAGGGCTGTTCCTCACCCACCCCCGTTCGTACCGAACAGTTGCCGAGTAGCGGCAAAGCCGCGGAGCGAGAGCGTGCGGCGCTGTCTGCATACGAACGGGGCGACGTGGTGCCACGCCCGATCGGCAAGCACCCCGACAGCCTTACCAGCTACTTAACTTCGATTCTTGCAACTGCACCGGCAAAGCTTGCATTTGCTGCAATCGCCCACCCGCGCCACATGGAGGCAGCACGCTGCATCGCAGCATTTCTCCATGGAGGCCATTATGTTCAGCCTGATCGCTCTGCTTTTCGCCGCTCGCCGCAATGCGGTTCTGGGTACCCAGGTCGCGACCGTCGCGCCGCTCGTTACCGCTGCCAACGACGACGTTCGTACCGCCGCCGTTTCGCGCGCCGCCTGAACCCTGTCCAATTGCCGTGGGGGCCGCGCCCGGCGCGCCCCACGCAATTCCTGTCCGGTTGCCGCCGTCACGCGGCGATGACGATATCCTTCAGCGGTGAGCTTGCGTCGGCCAGTCGTGCCGCCGGCACCGCCGCCCCCGCCGCCACCAGCTTGCGGCCCTGCACATAATCCCGTGTCGCATTGACGCAGTCGAGCGCGATCACCCGCCCGCCGCGCAAGTAGACGACCGAGAAGCTGCGTGACGCCGTGTCGCCGCGCACCACCGCCAGATCATATCCGGTCGACAATCCCACCGTCTGCAACCGCAGATCATATTGGTTGGACCAGAACCACGGCACCGCGTGATACGCGACCGGCATACCCATGATCGCCTGCGCCGCGACATTGGCCTGGTCGGTGGCATTCTGCACCGACTCCAGCCGGATCTGCGCGCCCGCCGCAAAGGCGTTGGCATGTGCCGCACAGTCTCCGATCGCATAGATATCGGGCAGCGTGGTGTGGCAGGTCGCATCCACATCCACGCCGTTGCCGCCCGCGGCACCCGCCGCGAGAAGTGGCGCGACCGCCGGCGCGATGCCGATGCCGACGATCACCATCTCGCACGCGATCGCCTCGCCCGACGCCAGCCGCATGCCGCACACCCGGCCGTCCTCGCCGACGATCTCCGCCACGCCTGCGTTCAGCCGCAGGTCGACGCCGTGCGCACGGTGTTCCGCCTCGTAGAAGCGCGACAACGGCTCGCCGGCCACCCGCGCCAGCACGCGGGGCAGCGCCTCCAGCACCGTCACCTGCTTGCCGAACTTGACCAGGGCCGCCGCCGCTTCCAGCCCGATATAGCCGCCGCCCACGACGCAGACGCGCGCCACGCCGTCCAGCGCCTGCCGGATCCGGTCGACATCCCCGCGCGTGCGGATGCCATATATCCCGGCCAGATCGGCTCCCGGACAGGTCAGCGTCCGCGCCGCGCCGCCCGCCGCCCAGATCAGCCGGCCATAACCGATGCTGTCGCCACCCGCGGTGGTCACGCGGTGGCCGCCCGCGTCGACGCCGACGACCCGCTGCCCCGGCATCATCGTCACCGCGCGTTCGTCCCAGAATTGCGGCTGGCGCAGCAACATGCGCTCGAACGCGCGCTCGCCGGACAGATATTCCTTCGATAGCGGCGGTCGCTCATAGGGCAGGTCGGGCTCATCGCCGACGACCGCGATGCTGCCCTCGAACTTGGCCTGGCGCAGCGCGATCGCGGCCTGTGCGCCGCCATGCCCGCCGCCGACGATCACGATGTCGTAGTTGCGCTCGCCGTCCATCTGCCGATGCACCCCTTACCCGTGGTGGGTCCGCCGGGGCTCGAACCCGGGACCTCTCGATTAAAAGTCGCTTGCTCTACCGACTGAGCTACGGACCCCCATCGGGTGCCAGCGCAGTTAGGGGCGTGGACGCCTGCGGTCAACCATATGTGCCAGATGGCGGACGCGCCGCCCCGTACCCGGCGCGCGCCACGTCCCCGCCACCTGCTCCAGCGGCCTGAGCACGAAGTCCCGCGTCGCATAGGCGGCATGCGGCACCACCAGCCCTGCCGACCGCCAGCGCCCCCCCGACCACAGCACGATGTCCAGATCGATCACCCGCGCGCCCCAGCGCCGCCCCCGCCGCCGCCCGAACGCCCGCTCGATCGCCTTCAGGTGCCGCAGCATCGCCGGCGGCGCCATCGCACTCTCCACCAGCACCGCCGCATTGGCAAAAGCGCGTATCGACGGCCCCAGCGGCGCGGTGGTGATGATCGCCGACACGCCGCGCACACCATCCCCCAGCGCCGCCACCGCCGCACGGACCTCGTCGGCCGGCGTTCCGTGACGGCCGGGTCGATTGGAGCCGAGCGCGATGGCATAAGTTGTGGTCACCATGTCCGATCCCTATCCCACCCCGCCCGCCGCCGCACTCCCGCAGACCGAGCCGCCGCACGATTGCCCGCGCTGCCCTCGCCTCGTGAGCGTGCGCGAAGATCTTCGCACCGAACACCCCGACTGGTGGAATGCGCCGGTCCCCGCCTTCGGCGATCCGGGCGCGTGGCTGGGCGTGGTCGGTCTCGCACCGGGCAAGCACGGTGCCAACCGCACCGGCCGCCCCTTTACCGGCGATGGCGCCGGGCCGCTGCTCTATGACACCATGGCCCGGCACGGGCTGACGACCGGCACCTTTGCCGGCCATGTCGATGACGGTTTCGGCCTGACCGGCGCGATCATCCTCAACGCGGTCAAATGCCTGCCGCCCGAGAACAAGCCCAGCCCCGACGAGGTCCGTACCTGCCGCACTTTTCTGGAAGACCAGGTCGCGGCGCTATCCAACCTGCGCGTGGTGATCGCGCTCGGCCAGATCGCGCACCAGTCCGCGGTCAAGGCGCTCGGCGGCCGCCTGCCCAAGGCCCGCTTCGGGCATCTGGCGGAACACCGCATGCCCAGCGGCATGGTGCTGATCGACAGCTATCACTGCTCCCGGTACAACCAGAATACCGGCCGCCTGACCCCCGAAATGTTCGACGCGGTTTTCGCCCGCGCCGTGGACATCGGCCGCAATCAGATATCCTGAACCAGCCGTCCGTAGAGTTCGGGCCGCCGGTCGCGGAAGAAGCCGAAGGCGGCGCGGTGCCGCTTCACCCGGTCCAGATCCAGCGTCGCGGTGATGACGCCCTCTTCCTCGCGGTCCAGTTCGGCCAGGATGTCGCCGCGCTCGTCGCAGATGAAGCTGGTGCCGTAAAAAGTCTGGCCGTGCTCTGTGCCCACCCGGTTAGCCGCGATGATCGGCACGACGTTGGACACCGCATGCCCCACCATCGCGCGCCGCCACAGCCGCGCGGTATCCAGCGAGGTGTCGTGCGGCTCGCTGCCGATCGCGGTGGGGTAGAACAGCAGCTGCGCGCCCATCAGCATCATCGCGCGCGCGGTTTCGGGATACCACTGGTCCCAGCACACGCCCACGCCCAGCGTCGCACCCGGCCCGTCCCACACCTTGAAGCCGGTATTGCCGGGGCGGAAATAGAATTTCTCCTCATATCCCGGCCCGTCCGGGATATGGCTCTTGCGATAGATACCCGCGACACGGCCGTCCGGCCCGATCATCGCCAGCGAGTTGTAATGATGCGGCCCGTCCGCCTCGAAGAAGCTGGTCGGGATATGCACCTTCAATTCGGCCGCCAGCGCCTGCATCGCCAGCACCGCCTTGTGCTCGCCCACGGGCTTGGCGTTGGCGAACAGCCCCTCGTCCTCGACGCGGCAGAAATATTCGCCCTCGAACAGTTCGGGCGGCAGGATCACCTGCGCCCCCCGCCCCGCCGCCTCGCGCACCAGGCGCGACACATTGGCGATGTTGGCATCGATATCGTCGGAGAAGGCGAGCTGCAGCGCAGCGACGGAGATCTCGGTCATGGCCGCCCACATAGGGGCCGCCACCCGATTCGTCATCCGCCCGCGTGGCGATCGGCTATTTGTTCACGCGGAGAGTTGCGCTCGCCGCCCCCAACCACGCCCTCTCGGCCGGAAGACAATCCCGACCAATGGCAAAAGCGAAAGCGCATGACTCACGCAACATCCTCCGCGCCTCCGCGTCAATCAAAACGGAAGAAGACTCACGCGAAGCCGCGAAGCCGCGAAGAGGTTGCGAAAGCGGACCTGCTTACCCTCAGCAACGGAGCCAGCCGGTCTCCCGACCGCCAAGGCCCCGCCCTCTTCGCGTCTTCGCGTCTTCGCGTGAACAAATTCAGCGAGGCACCTGCTGCGAGATGCAGTGGAAGCTGCCACCCCCGGTCAAGATCGCATCCGCCCGCAACCCCACGACCTCGCGGTCCGGGAAAAGAGCCTGGATCGCCGCCACGCCCGCCGCGTCGTTCTCGGTACCGTAGACCGGCACCACCACCGCGGCATTGCCGATATAGAAGTTCATGTAGCTCGCCGGGATCACCTCCCCGTCGCGCAGGACACGGCCCGCCGAGGGCACGGCGACCACCTCCAGCCCCGCCGCCGCCGCATCGCGACGCGCCGCGTTATACACCTGCCAGTTGGGGTCGTTCTCCGACGCTTCCGGGATCGCCACGCGATTCTCGCCCACGAAGCGCGCCAGATTGTCGACATGCCCGTCGGTATGGTCGTTGAGCAGCCCGTCGCCCAGCCACACCACGCGGGTCAGCCCCAGATCGTCCGCCAGCCGCCGCTCGATGCCCTCCTGCGTCAGTTCGGGGTTGCGATTGGGGTTCAGCAGGCACTGGCGCGTGGTCACCACCGTGCCGGTGCCGTCGCCGTCGATCGCACCGCCCTCCAATATCCAGTCGCAGCGCGTCGCGCCAAGCCCGCGATCCTCGGCCAGCCGCTCGCCGACCGTGTCGTCGCCGGGCAGGTCGTACTTGCCGCCCCAGCCGTTGAAGCCAAACAGCCGCGCCGATCCGTCGCCCAACAGGATCGGCCCGGTATCGCGCAGCCAGATGTCACCGAACGGCTGCACCACCACCTCGGCGAACGGCGCCAGCGCGCGCGCCGCCTCCGCCGCCTCGCCGTCCGCGGCGACCAGGATCACCGTCTCGCCGCGCCCGTCGGCATGAACGGCGGTGGCAAAGGCGACGACTTCCTGTCGCGCCTGTTCCAGATCCTCCTGCCAAAGCTCGGCATGGCTGGGAAAGCCGATCCAGACGGCGGCATGCGGCGCCCATTCGGCGGGTGGCGGTGTCGTGGTGGTCACTTGGTCTTTGCCCTGCTCTGGTCACGGATGGCGCGGAATTCGGCGGTCGGATACCAGTTAGGCCACAGGCCCGTATCGTCCGCCAGCTTGCGGCCGAGCGCGTAATAGACGTTCAGGTCCTGGATCGCACCACCCCAGTTCCAGTTGGGATCATATTCGTCGGACGGCTTGTGGTAGCGGTTGGCGACATAATCCTCGCGCGCGGCATGGCCGGCGGCGACCCCGCCCTCCACCTGATCCTGCCCCGATCCGCCCGACAGCATCGGCACGCCCAGCTTGGCAAAGGAGAAATGGTCCGACCGGTAATAGCTGCCCCGCTCCGGATTCGCCTCCGGGCTGATCGTCCGCCCCTGCGCGGCGACCAGGGGGCGGGCAAGGTCCTCGATCTCCGACTTGCCCGCACCCGTCAGCACGAAGTCCTTCACCGGCCCCACGACGTTCAGCACGTCCATGTTCACCCCGCCCACGGTCCGGCCCAGCGGAAAGACCGGATGCTCGGCATAATAGCGCGAGCCGAGCAGCCCGCTTTCCTCCGCCGTCACCGCCAGGAACGCGATCGACCGCTTCGCCGGCCCCGCCTTCACCTGCGCCTCGGCCAGCGCGACCAGCCCGGCGATCCCCGTTGCGTTGTCGGCCGCGCCATTGCAGATATCGTCGCCGTCCACCGCGTCGCAGCGGCCCAGATGGTCCCAATGCCCCGAATACAGCACCGTCTCGCCCGGCGCGGTGGTCCCCGGCAGCACGCCGATGACGTTCTTCGACGCCTGCCGCCGGATCGTGTTGGCAAAGCCGGTCGACATCTTGACGCCCAGCGGCACCGCCCTGAACCCCTTGGCCTGCGCCGCCTTGGTCAGCGCCCCGAGATCCTTGCCCGCCGAGCGGAACAGCGCCTGAGCGGAGGCCTGCTGGATCCAGCCGATCACCTGGCTCTGGTCCATGTGATCGCCCGCCTCGTCCAGTTCCAGTTGCGGCCCCGTCCAGGACGATTGCACCACCGCCCAGGGGTAGGCCGCCGGCTCGGTCTGATGAACGATGATCGCCGCCGCGGCACCATGTTTGGCGGCATTCTCGAACTTGTACGGCCAGCGCCCGTACCAGGTCATCGCGCGCCCCTCGAACGGCCCCTCGCGCCCTTGCACCTGCCAGTCGGCATCGTTGACCAGGATCACCACCGTCTTGCCGCGCACATCGATGCCGGCATAATCGTCCCAGCCCTTTTCCGGCGCGGTGATGCCGTATCCGACGAAGACGACCTCGCTGTCCTTGACCGCGATTCCCGGCGTCACGCGGTACGTGCCGGCCACCATGTCGGTGCGATACGCCAGCGACAGCGGCGTCTTGCCGCCGGTAAAGGTCATCGGCTGCACGTCGGTGGCGGTGATCTCCACCATCGGCACGTCCTGGAACCAGCTTCCCTTGTTGCCCGGCTTCAGCCCCGCCGCCTTGAAGCGCTCGACGATATAGGCAACCGTCTTGTCCTCGCCCGGCGTCGTCGGGGCGCGCCCTTCATAGGCGTCGGACGCCAGCGTCTGCGTCACCGTCTTCAGCGTTTCCACCGAAATCGCCGGTTTGGTCTGCGCGGTCGCCACCCCGGCGGCGGAAAAAAGCAACGTGGCAAGAATGGCTTGGCGCATGCGGGACCCCCGTATCGGATTATCGGCGCCCTTCTTGCCAACCCGCCGCGCACGCGTCCAGCACTCCGCCCAAAGGAAAAGGGCGGCCCCAGCGGGACCGCCCTTCCATATTCCGTCCGGATTGTCCGAAGCTTAGCGCGAGTAGAACTCGACGACCAGGTTCGGCTCCATCTTCACCGGATAGGGCACCTCGTCCAGCGTCGGCACGCGAACGAAGGTCACCTTGGCGGTGCCGTCGGCGGCGACGTAATCGGGCACTTCACGCTCGGCGAGCTGCTGCGCTTCCATCACCAGCGCCATTTCCTGCGCCTTGGAACCCAGCGTGATCTCGTCGCCGACGAAGCAGCGGCGCGACGCGACGTTGCACTTCACGCCGTTGACGCGGATGTGACCATGGCTGACCAGCTGGCGCGCGGCCCAGATCGTCGGCGCGAACTTGGCGCGGTACACGATCATGTCCAGGCGCTGCTCCAGCAGGCCGATCAGGTTCTGGCCGGTGTCGCCCTTCATACGGGCGGCCTCGATGTACGACGCCTTGAACTGCTTCTCGGTGACGTCGCCGTAATAGCCCTTCAGCTTCTGCTTGGCGCGCAGCTGGATGCCGAAGTCCGACATCTTGCCCTTGCGGCGCTGGCCGTGCTGGCCGGGGCCGTATTCGCGCTTGTTGACCGGGCTCTTCGGGCGACCCCAGATGTTCTCGCCCATCCGGCGGTCGAGCTTGTACTTTGCGCTATGACGCTTCGACATGTGTATTCCTTGGCAACAGCTAACAACGGTATTCCCGGTAGATCGCGCCGTACGAACCTGACGATGCAGACACGCGCGGGCCCTCCGCTTCACCGGGGTGCGGGGGCGATTGCGAAGGCGCGCGCCTAGCCGCTGGCCGCCCGAGAGTCAAGAATGGACACCGCCGCCGCCACGCTTCACAGCGCGCGGTCATGACCACGATCCTTTCCGGCCCCGACTGCACCACCATGGCGGAGGTCCGCGCCGGCGTGGACCAGCTCGACCGCGATCTGGTCGCGCTGCTTGCCCGCCGCTTCGCCTATATGGACGCCGCCGCCCGCATCAAGCCCGAGCGCGGCCATGTCCGGGACGAGGCGCGCAAGGCCCAGGTGATCGACCAGGCCCGTGCCGAGGCGGTACGGCTCGGCGTTCCCGAACAGGTCGTGGCGGACTTGTGGGAAACGCTGGTCGAAGCCTCGATCGCCTACGAACTCGCCGCCTTCGACCGCCGCTGATAGCCTCCGCCAACTCACCCCGTTCGTCTCGAGTAGTCATCGAGTAGCTGCCATCAGGCAGCGTATCGAGATGACGTATCGAGAGACCGCCCAGCGCGCCCACCCATCTCTCGATACACCGTCTCGATACGCGGCCTTGCCGCTACTCGACGGCTACTCGAGACGAACGGATAGAGTGTTCAACCTCATGTCATCTGGCTCTACCGCCCCCGCGGCCGCGCCAGCGTCGACAATACCCCGCGCAGTGTCCGCACCTCCTGGCTCGACCAGCCCGGCTTGGTCAGCAGCGTGCGCAGCGTCCGCTTGGTCGCGGGCACCCGGTCGGGCGGGAAGAAATACCCCACGCCCTCCAGCATCTCCTCCAGCTGTCCGATCATCCCGTCCAGCTCGCCCTGCGGTGCCACCGGCGGCAATTCGGTTTCCGGTGGCTGCGCCAGCGCCACGCCCTTCGACCACTCATACGCCACCAGGATCACCGCCTGCGCGAGATTGAGGCTGCCGAATTCGGGGTTGATCGGCACGGTGATGATCGTCCGCGCCACCGCCACGTCGTCGGTTTCCAGTCCGGAGCGTTCCGGCCCGAACAGGATCGCCGAGCGTCCCGGCCCGGCATGGATTTCCCCGGCCGCGACCTCCGGCGTCACGACGGGCTTGGTCACCCCGCGCTTGCGCACCGTGGTGGCATAGACCTGCGAGCAATCCGCCACCGCGTCGGCCACGCTCTCATAGACCCGCGCCTGCTCCAGCACCACGTCCGCCCCCGACGCCGCCGGCCCCGCCGCCGGGTTGGGCCAACCGTCCCGCGGCGCCACCAGCCGCATCTCCAGGAGCCCGAAATTCAACATCGCCCGCGCCGCCTTGCCGATATTCTCGCCCAACTGCGGCCGCACCAGCACGATGACGGGGGGCGGGGTGGTCCTATCCTGCACGTTCAATTCCATGTCCTCATCACCCCCATCACCGTTCGTCCGCCATCGCTCATCATTCTCCAGATCCGCGCAGTCTGCCCCCACCCGCCGTTCGCCCTGAGCGAAGTCGAAGGGCACGCTCCCCCGGCGGGATCGCCGCATCGTGCAGGTCCGCCCAGTCGCCGGCGATCAGCGCTTCCTTTTTGCGCCGCGACCAGCCCTTTATCTGTCGCTCGGCAGCCAGCGCCTCATCACGTCGGACAAAATCCTGCGACCAAACAAGCCTCACGGGGCGGCGCCTTTGCGTATATCCCTGCATGTCGCCACTCTGGTGCTGCCCGATACGCCGCTCCAGATCGTCCGTATGACCGGCATAATAGCTGCCATCGCTACAGCGCAGGAGATATGCCCAAAAGGTCATCGGCTGCTTCCACCCTCCATGCACCTCGGTCCGTGGTGCATGGAATGAGACGCAACATCCGTTCGGCCTGAGCCCTTCGACAAGCTCAGGATAAACTTCGGCGCGTGGCGCCGAAGTCGAAGGCCAAGCGTCGGTGGCTGTGCTTCGACTTCGCTCAGCACGAACGGGGATGGTTCATCGAAGGCAGAGGACATGCTGGAGTCCCCTCACTCCCCCCGCGCCACCTCTTCCACAGTCCCCGCAAACGCCTCGAAATCCTTCGCCTCGCCAAACTCGCGGTACACGCTCGCAAACCGGATATAGGCGACCGAATCGAGGCCCTTCAGCCCTTCCATCACCATCTCGCCGATCCGCTTGGACGACACCTCGCCGTCCCCGCTCGTCTCCAGTTGCCGCTGGATGCCGGATACCAGCTTTTCCAGCCGCACCGGCTCGATCGGCCGCTTGCGCGCCGCGATCGAAATCGACCGGAGCAGCTTTTCGCGATCGAACGGTTCGCGCCGGTGCTCGCTCTTCAACACCGCCAGTTCGCGCAACTGGATGCGCTCGAACGTGGTGAACCGCGCTGCGCACCCCTCGCACTGCCGCCGGCGCCGGATCGCCGCCCCGTCTTCGGTGGGGCGGCTGTCCTTCACCTGGCTGTCTTCATGGCCGCAAAAGGGGCAGCGCATCGCGGATCGTCAGCCCTTCTTACGCTTCCAGTACGCATAGGTCGCGCCGGCAACGGCGCCCAGCGGCATGGTGAAGGGAAGCGGAATGGCCACCACCGCCCCCAGAGCGGCCCACTTCATCATGGACTTCTTAAGGTCCGGCGAAGCACTGATCGTGTCCTGTATTTCGGCCATCTTGTTGTCGATTTTGCTCATTACGCCTTTACCCCTGATAGATCGGGAACCGTGCGCAAAGGGCGCGCACGCGGGTACGAACGTCCGCCTCGACCTCCGGGTCCCCATGTTCGCCCCTGGCCTTCAATCCGTCCAGCACGTCGGCGACCATGTGGCCGATCTCGCGGAACTCGGCCGGACCGAAGCCGCGGGTCGTGCCGGCGGGGCTGCCGACGCGGATGCCGCTGGTCTTGACCGGGGGCAGCGGGTCGTTGGGAATGCCGTTCTTGTTGCAGGTGATGCCTGCGCGCTCCAGCGCCTCGTCCGCGTCGCGGCCGGTGATGCCCAGCGGCGTCAGGTCGACCAGCGCCAGATGCGTGTCGGTGCCGCCCGCCACCAGGTTCGCGCCGCGCTCCTGCAGCGTCGCGGCCAGCACCTTGGCGTTCTCCACCACCGCGGCGATGTAGGTCTTGAAATCGGGGCGCAGCGCCTCGCCAAAGGCCACCGCCTTGGCCGCGATCACGTGCATCAGCGGCCCGCCCTGCAGCCCGGGGAACACCGCCGAGTTGATCTTCTTGGCGATCGCCTCGTCATTGGTCATGATCATGCCGCCACGCGGGCCCCGCAGCGTCTTGTGCGTGGTCGTCGTCACCACATGCGCGTGGCCGAAGGGGGTCGGGTGCAGCCCGCCCGCGACGATCCCGGCAAAGTGCGCCATGTCGACCATGAAATAGGCACCGACCTCGTCCGCGATCGCGCGGAACTTCGCAAAGTCGATCACCCGCGGATAGGCGGAGCCGCCTGCGATGATGATCTTGGGGCTCGTCTCGCGCGCCAGGCGGGCGACCTGCTCGTAATCGATCAGGTGCGTCTCGGGGTCGACGCCGTACTGCACCGCGTTGAACCACTTGCCCGACATCGCGGCGCGCGCCCCGTGGGTCAGGTGGCCGCCGGCATCCAGGCTCAGGCCCATGATCGTGTCGCCGGGCTTGGCCAGCGCCAGCATGACGGCGCCGTTCGCCTGCGCGCCCGAATGCGGCTGCACGTTGACGAAGTCGCAGCCGAACAGCTGCCTGGCGCGGTCGATCGCCAGTTGCTCGACCTCGTCCGACGGCGCGCAGCCCTGGTAATAGCGCTTGCCCGGATAACCCTCGGCATATTTGTTGGTGAAGACCGAGCCTTGCGCCTCCATCACCGCCTTGGAGACGATGTTTTCCGACGCGATCAGCTCGATCTGCGTCTGCTCGCGCTCCAGCTCGTGGCGCACGCCGGCGAACACCGCGGCATCCGCCTCGGCCAGGCTGCGGGTGAAGAAGCCATCAGGCTGGACGGCGGCGATATCCTGGGGCTGCGTGCTCATGCGAACTCCTTCGACAGCTTGTCGACACGGTGCTGGTGGCGTCCACCCTCGAAGGGGGTGGACAGGAAAGCGTCGAGGCAGGCCTTGGCCATCTCCTCGCCGATCAGGCGCGCGCCCATCGCGATCGCGTTGGCGTCGTTATGCTGGCGCGACAGGGCGGCGGTCAGCGGCTCGGACACGAGCGCGCAGCGGCAGGCGGCGTGCCGGTTGGCGGCGATCGAGATACCGACGCCCGACCCGCACAGCGCGACCCCGCGCTCGGCCCGTCCCTCGGCCAGCGCCTCGGCCACCGCATAGCCATAATCCGGATAATCCACGCTGGCCCTGCCATCGGCCCCCAGGTCGATCACATCATGCCCCCGCTCCCGCAACCATCCCGCCAACACCGCCTTCAACCCGGCCGCGGCATGATCGGAAGCGATGGCGATGCGCATGGGTCGAAAGGCTCCGGGCGACAGCGAAAATAGAATGCGCGCGCCTTTACGCCCCCCGCGCGCATATTGCCACTGCGAAGTCATGCACGGGAAGTCATGCCCGGGAACGGTACGCCCCCGTCACGGGTTGCCCCGCCATGATCCTTCGCCTGCTTTCCCTTTCCCTGCTGGTCCCCGTCATCTGTGCCGGTGCCGCCTGTTCCGGTCCCGCCGCGGACAACGAAGCCGCCACCAACATCACCGCGTCCGGCACGGTTCAGCCCAAGACGCGCACGCCGGCGGGCGACTCCACCACCTTCTCCGGCTCGCCGCGCAACAGCGTCGAGACGCATCAGGCCGATCTGGTCGGCCGCTACAGGGGTGTGGAGGGCATGTACCTCGTCGTCCGCCACGGCACCTCGCCTGGAAAATACCGGCTGGAGATGCAGTGGGACCTCGACAACAAGGGCAAGTTCGCCGGCGTGGCGAAGGACGATGGCATCGCCTTTACCCGCAACGGCGAGGATCTGATGCTGCGCCCCACCGATGGGGAAGCGACCGGCCTGAAATGGCTTGCCGGGCAAAAGGAATGCCTGACGGTGAAGCCCGGTGAAGGCTATTGCCGCATCCGCCTGCTGCGATAGGATCACGCCCCGTGAACCTCCCCGTCCGCCTTGCCCCCGACACCCGCGCCCGCTTCACCGCGGCGGAGTTCCTGCGCATGGGCGAAGCCGGCGCCTTCGAGGGCATGAAGGTCGAACTGGTCGCGGGAGAGTTGGAACGGATGAATCCTCCCATGAGCCCGCATGCCGCATCACAGGCAAGCATCCTCATACGCCTCGCCCGCGTCGCCGACGAAACGCTGGTTCGTGGTGAAGTGGGAATTGCGCTGACCAACGACACGGTGGTCGCCTGCGATGCAGCGCTGCTTGTGGCGCCGGTTACCGAACACCGCCTCTTGCGGCCGGCCGATCTTCGGCTGGTGGTCGAGGTATCGGAAACGACGCAGGCCCGCGACCTCAGCCTGAAGCGCCTGCTCTACGCTGCGGCGGGCATCCCCACTTATTGGGTGGTCGATGGTGCCCGCGCGGTTGTCCACATCCATGCCGAGCCGATCGACGGCGATTATGCGGACATCCGCACCGTCCGATTCGGCGCGCCGCTGCCCGTGCCCGGCACCGATGTACAGGTCACGCTCGGCTGATGGCGCATGTCTCCGCCCCGGCACGCCTGCTCGGCTTTTCCGGCCTGCTCCCGCCGCTGGCCCTGGTGCTGGCGCAGATCGTCATCCCCGACCCCGCCTGGCCGATCGTCACCTTCGCCTATACCGCGTTGATCTTCAGCTTCCTGGGCGGCCTGTGGTGGACGCTCGCGCTCGGTCGCGAAACGCGGCAGACGCCGCTGCTGCTTGCCGCGGTCACGCCCTCGCTCGTCGCCTTTGCGCTGTTCCTGCTCGCCGTCTTCCGCCTGTCGACGACATGGCCACTGGTCCTGCTCGGCAGCGCGGTGTTCCTGACCCTGCTGGTCGACCGCCATCTGGCGACCACCGGCGAAGCCCCAACCGGCTGGATGGGCCTGCGCATCCCCTTGTCGCTCGGCCTCGGCACCCTGACGATCCTGATGGCGCTGCTGACCCGCTGACCCAATCCCTTTCCGGCGGGAGAGGTCGCACGAAGCGAAGCAGAAATGATGTTCGCGCAGGGGGCGCAGAGGTGTTTCGTGCGAGCAAGCGCACCCCTATCATCACGACCCGACGATGTAGCGGTATGATCGCCTTCCGGCGGAACACCTCCGCGCTTCCGCGCGAAAACCTTCTCTCAAGCCCGAGAAGAATCAGGCCGCCATCCGCAATTCCAGCCGCCCCCAGATCTCCACCAGTGCATCGGTCAGTTCGCGCATCATCGCCGGCGTATGCGCCGGCCCGGGCGTGAAGCGCAGCCGCTCGGTGCCGCGCGGCACGGTCGGATAATTGATCGGCTGCACATAGACGCCGTATTCGGCCAGCAGGATATCGCTGATCTTCTTGGCCTTGACCGGATCGCCCACCATCACCGGTACGATATGCGTGTCGCCCAGCATCACCGGCAGGCCGGCCTCGCGCATCATCGCCTTCAGCATCCGGGCGGATGCCTGCTGTCCCTCGCGCTCGACGCTGGAGGATTTCAGGTGACGCACGCTGGCCAGCACACCCGCGACCAGCACCGGCGACAGCGAGGTCGTGAAGATGAACCCCGGCGCATAGGAGCGGATCACGTCCACGATCATCCGGTCCGCAGCGATATATCCGCCCATCACCCCGAACGCCTTGCCCAGCGTTCCCTCGATGATCGTCAGCCGGTCCGCCACCTCGTCACGCTCGGAAATGCCGCCGCCGCGCGCGCCGTACATGCCCACCGCATGCACCTCGTCCAGATAGGTCAGCGCGTTGTACCGGTCCGCCAGGTCGCAGATCGCCGCGATCGGGGCGACATCGCCCTCCATCGAATAGACGCTCTCGAACGCGATCAGCTTGGGGACCGACGGATCCGCCTCGCGCAGCAGTTCTTCCAGATGCGCCACGTCGTTGTGGCGGAACACCCGCTTCTCGCACCCCGAATTGCGGATGCCCGCGATCATCGATGCGTGGTTCAGCTCGTCCGAAAAGATGATGCAGCCCGGCAGGATCTTGGCGATCGTCGCCAGCGTCGCCTCGTTCGAGACATAGCCGCTGGTGAACAGAAGCGCGGCCTCCTTGCCGTGCAGGTCGGCCAGTTCGCCTTCCAGATCGACATGGTAATGGGTGTTGCCGCCGATGTTGCGCGTGCCGCCCGAGCCTGCGCCGACATCGTGCAGCGCTTCCTCCATCGCGGCGATCACCTTGGGGTGCTGCCCCATCGCCAGATAGTCGTTGGAACACCACACCGTGATCGGCTTGGGCCCGTTATGCCCGGCAAAGCAGCGCGCATTGGGGAACGCGCCCTTGTTGCGCAGGATGTCGATAAAGACGCGGTAGCGGCCCTCGGCGTGCAGCCGGTCGATTGCCTGGGTAAAAACGCGCGAATAGTCCACGCGCACGTCCGTGCCGTCGATGCTCATGAACCAACATGTAGGCGACGCCGGTTAACAAGGCCAGCGGATAGACCCGCCCACAGTGATCGAGCCGCCCCGAATCGCATGGACAAATTGTCCCAAGGGGTCGTTTGAAACGCGCCGGGGCGCGTTTGACGGCGCCAGTCCCGAAACTCGCTCTTTCGCGAGTTTTCAACAAGGCGCCGCTACAGCGCCTCGACCATGGGAAAACCACGGGTCGCCAGCGTCGCCGCGATCGCCTGCTCGCGGTCCCCGAGTCGGGTGAACACCAGCCGTCCCGCCACCGGCGCCTCCGGCCAGTCCTGTCCATCCGTCAGATAGGCGATCCGCCGCGCGATTCCCGGCCCGCCATCCACGAAGCGCACCCCCGCCGGCGCCACCGCCGCCATGTCCCCTTCCAGCAGCGGGAAGTGCGTGCAGGCGTTGACGATCACGTCGATCCGCTCGCCGCCGGGCTGTCCGAACAGACCCTGCAACTCCGTTTCTACCGCATCCAGCGACGGCGCCGTGCCCGCCAGCGCCCCCTCCGCCAGCATCACCAGCGCCGCCGATCCATGGCGCAGCACCGTGCAGTCGCCCGCAAAGCGCGCCGCCAGATCGTCGACATAGGGCTGGCGCACCGTCGCCTCGGTGCCCAGCACGCCGATGACGCGGCTTTCGCTCATCGCCGCGGCCGGCTTGATCGCCGGCACCGTCCCCACCACGGGCACGTCGAGCGCGGCGCGCACCGCGGGGAGCGCGATGGTGGACGCGGTGTTGCACGCGATCACCACCAGCCGCGGGCGATACCGCTCCACCAGCCGCCCCAGCAGCGCGGGCACGCGCGCCGCAATTTCCGCCTCGCTTTTGGTGCCGTACGGAAAGCCCGCCGAATCCGCCGCATAGACGATCGGCGCACGCGGCAGCAGCTCGGTCGTCGGCGCCACCACCGACAATCCGCCCACACCGGAATCGAAGAACAGGATCGGCCGCGCGTCGCTCATGGCCGCCGCTCCTACCGGCTCGCGCGCCCGCCCGGCAAGATCGCCGCCATTCTGATGGAGGTTGTTGGACAGCGCCGACCGGCCCCCTTATGCTCCGGCATCGGAAGAGAGGTATCGTTGCCAACCGAAATCGTCTGGGCTCCGCCCGTGCTGGCCTTGCTGTTCGGCTACCTGCTGGGGTCGATCCCCTTTGGAATCATCCTCACGCGGCTCGCCGGCGCGGGCGACCTGCGCCAGATCGGATCGGGCAATATCGGTGCCACCAACGTGCTGCGCACCGGCCGCAAGGGGCTGGCCGCCGCCACGCTGCTGCTCGATCTCGTCAAGGGGTTCGCGGCCGTCGCGATCGTCGCGCATGTCTCGCCCGGTGACGCGCCGCTCGCCGCCGCCGCCGCGTTCATCGGCCATTGCTATCCGGTCTGGCTGCGCTTTCGCGGGGGCAAGGGCGTGGCGACGCTGATGGGCGTCGTGCTCGCGCTCCACTGGCCGATCGGGCTCGTCTTCGCCTGTGTCTGGCTCGGCCTGCTCGCCACGCTGCGCATCTCCGCGGTGGCCGGCATGGCGGCGGCGATCAGCGCGCCGGTCGCGGCCGCCATCTTCGGCCGCTTCGATCTGGTCATGCTGCTGATCGCGCTCGCGCTCATCGTCGTGTGGAAGCACGGCGCCAATATCGAGCGCCTGCTCGCCGGTACGGAGCCGCGCATCGGCCGCCGCGCGCGTGGCTGACGAGGTCGCGGCCCGCCTTCGCCTCATCCGCACCGCCGGCATCGGCCCGGTCACCTATGCGCAACTGATCGCCCGCTTCGGCACCGCGCAGGCGGCGCTCGACGCGCTACCTACTCTTGCCCGCCGCGGCGGGGGTGCCGCCCCCGCCCCGCCCCCGCTGGCGCAGGTCGAGCGCGAGATCGCGGAGGTCCGCCGGCTCGGCGCGCGCCACCTCTTCCTCGGCGACCCCGATTATCCGCGCCTGCTCGCCCATATCGACACCGCGCCGCCTGCGCTCATCGTCCGCGGCGATCTGTCGCTCGCGCGCCGCCCCTGCGTCGCGATCGTCGGCGCGCGCAATGCGTCCGCCGCCGCCTGCCGCTTCGCGCGCCAACTGGCGCTCGCCCTGGGGCAGGAGGGTGTCACGATCGTCTCCGGCCTCGCCCGCGGCATCGACACCGCCGCCCATGCCGGCAGCATCGACACCGGCACCGTGGGCGTCATCGCCAGCGGCATCGACATCGCCTTCCCGCCCGAAAATGCCGACCTGCAACAGGCGGTTGCCACCCGCGGGCTCCTCCTGGCCGAACAGCCCCCCGGCACCGAGCCGCGCGCGCGCCACTTCCCCTCGCGCAACCGCATCATCGCCGGCCTCGCCACCGGCACCGTCGTCGTGGAGGCCGCGCCGAAGTCCGGCTCGCTCATCACCGCCCGCCTCGCCACCGAGATGGGCCGCGACGTCATGGCCGTCCCCGGCAGCCCCCTCGACCCCCGCGCGCAAGGCTGCAACCTCCTGATCCGCGACGGCGCCATCCTCATCCAGTCCGCCGCCGACATCCTCGAACAGATCCGCCCCCTCGACCCCCGCATGGTCGAAGCGCCCACCAGCCGCTACACCGGCCCGCCGCCGCAGGACGCCAGCGACGCCGACCGCCGCACGATCACCGCGCTGCTCGGCCCCGTCCCTGTCGCGATCGACGAACTCATCCGCCAGGCGAACGCGGCCCCCGCCATCGTCCACACGGTCCTGCTCGAACTGGAACTCGCCGGCCGCCTGGAACGCCACGCCGGCGCCCGCGTCAGCCTGCAACTCTAAAACGCCCTCTCCCCCTGGGGGGAGAGGGCAACTCCTCAATGCCCCCCGGCGCGCGAAAGGGCGTTCATCACCACCACCCCGGCGATGATCAGCGCCATGCCGATCATCGCCGGGGCATCCAGCTTCTGCCCCTGGAACACCCACGCCACCGCCGAGATCAGCACGATGCCCACCCCCGACCAGATCGCATAGGCGATGCCCGTCGGGATCGTCTTCAGCGTCAGCGACAGGAAGTAAAAGGCGATCGCATAGCCCAAGGCCGTCACCAGCGACGGCACCGGCCGGGTAAATCCTTCCGACAGCTTCATGAAGGACGTGCCGGTCACCTCCGCCAGGATCGCGATGAACAGGTAAAGATACGCCATGCCGGGGACGCTAACGATCCCCGCCACATCTGTCATGCCCCGCACCGGATCGATCGGCGCTGTCCTACACGCCCCGCTTCATCTTATATGGTGCGCATGAAACGAACCCGGTCCGCACTACCCCTCTTCGTCCGGACCGCTCCCGCCGCGATCGGAAGTGGACACGGGCGGGGGGACGTAGTGTCCACTTCCGCGTGGTGCCTGTCCGGTCATGCCGGGAACCGCCCGCGCCGCCACGACTTGACGCCACCGTCTCCCCCTCCCCATCCTCGCGCGTACACGTAAGGACACCACGCCCCGCTTATGCAGCTCGTCATCGTCGAATCCCCCGCCAAGGCGAAAACCATCGAGAAATATCTCGGCGGCGATTACCGCGTCCTCGCCAGCTATGGTCACGTCCGCGACCTGCCGCCCAAGGACGGTTCGGTGAACCCCGATGAAGGGTTCGCGATGGAATGGGAAAATTACGCCGACAAGGCCAAGCAGCTCAAGGCGATCGCCGACGAGGCGAAGAAGGCCGACCGCCTGATCCTCGCCACCGACCCCGATCGCGAGGGCGAGGCGATCTCGTGGCACGTGCGCGAGGTGCTGAAGAACCGCAAGGCGCTGCCCAAGGCGGTGGAGCGCGTCACCTTCAATGCGATCACCAAGCCCGCGATCCTGCACGCGATGCAGAATCCGCGCGAACTCGATACCGACCTGATCGACGCCTATCGCGCCCGTCGCGCGCTTGATTATCTGGTCGGCTTCACCCTGTCGCCGGTGCTGTGGCGCAAGCTGCCCGGCGCCAAGTCGGCGGGCCGCGTCCAGTCGGTGGCGCTGCGCCTGATCGTCGGGCGCGAGCGCGAGATCGAGGCGTTCCGCCCCCAGGAATATTGGTCCGTCACCGCCGAAATGGAGCAGGACGGTACCCCCTTCACCGCGCGCCTGGTCCAGTGGGAGGGTAGGAAGCTCGACCGCCTGTCGATCGGCAACGAGGGCGATGCGACGCGTGCGAAGGCCGATGTCGAGGCGGGCCGCTTCTCCGTCCAGTCGGTCGAGACCAAGCCCGCGACGCGCAACCCGCCGCCCCCCTTCACCACCTCGACCCTCCAGCAGGAGGCGGCGCGCAAGCTCGGCTTCTCCGCCGACCACACGATGCGGATCGCGCAGCAACTCTATGAGGACGGCGCGATCACCTATATGCGTACCGACGGCGTGCAGATGGACGGCAGCGCCATCTCGGCCGCGCGCAAGGCCGTCGCCGAGCGCTACGACGCCAGCTATGTGCCGGATAAACCCCGGCAATATCAGTCCAAGGCGAAGAACGCACAGGAAGCGCACGAGGCGATCCGCCCCACCGACTTTTCCCGCGACCGGGCCGGCTCGGGCGATCACGGCCGCCTGTACGACCTGATCTGGAAGCGCGCGCTCGCCAGCCAGATGGCATCCGCCCGCATGGAGCGCACCACCATCGACATGGCCGACGGCACCGGCCGCCACGTGCTGCGCGCGACCGGCCAGGTCGTGCTCTTCCCCGGCTATCTCGCGCTCTACGAAGAGGGTCAGGACGATGCCGCGGACGAGGAATCGCGCCGCCTGCCCCGCCTGCGCGACGGCGATGCGCCCGCAAAGAAGGACGTAAAGGCCGAACAGCATTTCACCCAGCCGCCGCCCCGCTTCTCCGAAGCCTCGCTGGTCAAGCGCATGGAGGAACTCGGCATCGGCCGCCCCTCCACCTATGCCTCGATCATCAAGACGCTGAAGGACCGCGCCTATGTGCGCGTCGAGAAGAACCGTTTCTTCGCGGAGGAAAGCGGCCGCCTCGTCACCGCCTTCCTTGAACGCTTTTTCGAGCGTTATGTCGGCTTCGACTATACCGCCGAACTCGAAGAGGAACTCGACGACGTCTCGGGCGGCCGCGCGCAGTGGCAGGCGGTGCTGGAGGCGTTCTGGCGCGACTTCAAGCCGCGCACCAACGAGGTGATGGAACAGCAGCCCTCGGCGATCACCGCCGAACTGGACCAGTTCCTCGCCCCCTATCTCTTTCCGGAAAAGGCGGACGGCTCGGACCCGCGTCTCTGCCCCAATTGCGGAGAGGGCAAGCTGGCGCTGCGCGGCGGCCGCTTCGGCGCGTTCATCGCCTGCTCCAACTATCCCGAATGCAAATACACCCGCCGCTTCGCGCAAGGGGGCGAGGCGGCCGGTGAGGACACCGGCCCGGAAACGCTGGGCAAGGACCCCGAAACCGGCCTGCCGGTGGAGCGCAAGTCGGGGCGCTTCGGCCCCTATATCCAGCTCGGCGAGGGCAAGGAGGCCAAGCGCGCCTCCATTCCCAAGGATGTCGATCTCGATCTGGAATGGGCGCTGAAGCTGCTCAGCCTGCCGCGTACCATCGGCAACCACCCGGAAACGGGCGAGCCGATCACCGCCTCGATCGGTCGCTACGGCCCTTATCTGGCGCACAGCGGCAAATATGCCCGGCTTCAGTCCACCGCCGAGGTGTTCGAAACCGGCATGAACGCCGCCGTCGCCAAGCTGGCGGATGCCGCGGCCGGTGGCGGTCGCCCCGCCCGCGGCGCCGCGCGCGAGCCGCTGAAGATCCTGGGCAAGCATCCCCGCACCGAGGCCGAGATCAAGCTGATGGAGGGCCGCTACGGTCCTTACGTCACCGACGGCGAAACCAACGCGACGATCCCCAAGACCGTCGACAAGGACCAACTGACGCTGGAGGAAGCCGCCCAGCTGATCGATGCCCGCGCCGCCGCCGCGCCGCCCAAGAAGAAAAAGGCCGCACCGAAAAAGGCTGCGGCCAAGAAGACGGCGGAGAAGAAGCCGGCAGCCAAGAAACCAGCGGCAAAGAAAACGGCCGCCAAAGCCGCCGCAGCGGAAGAAGATCCCCCCTTCTAACCTAATCCCCTCTCCCCTCCGGGGAGAGGGAAGGGGCCCGCTGCCCTTGGGCAGTGGGAAGGGTGAGGGGCAGACCAGCAATGCGGCGCTGCGTGGCAACCCCTCGCCCTCCCCACGGCTACGCCGCGGGTCCCCTCCCTCTCCCCGGGGGTAGAGGGCGAGGGAGCCACCGCCCAACCCCTACCCCACAATCTCCGCCACTCCCGCGCCGGCCTGCCGCTCGAACAACCGCCGATACCGCCCGTCCTGGGCGGCGATCAGCGCCTCATGCGGCCCGTCCTCCACGATCCGCCCGTGATCGAACACCAGAATGCGGTCCAGCGCCCTGACGGTCGACAACCGGTGCGCGATCACGATCGCGGTGCGCCCCACCATCAGCCGCTCCATCGCCTGCTGGATCGCCGCCTCGCTTTCCGAATCCAGGCTCGACGTCGCCTCGTCCAGCACCAGGATCGGCGCATCCGCCAGGAAGGCGCGGGCGATTGCCACCCGCTGCCGCTCGCCGCCCGACAGCTTCACCCCGCGCTCGCCGACCGGCGTCCGATATCCCTTGGGCAGCCGCATGATGAAGTCGTGCGCATTGGCCAGCCGCGCCGCCTCCTCGATCTCGGCCATGCTCGCCTCCGGCCGGCCGTAACCGATATTCTCCGCCAGCGTCCGGTGGAACAGCACCGGCTCCTGCGGCACGATCGCCACTTGGCCGCGCAGCGACCCTTGCGTGGCGTGCGCGATATCCTGCCCGTCGATGGTGATGCGCCCCGCATCCACGTCGTACAATCGCTGGATCAGCTTGACGAAGCTGGTCTTGCCCGATCCCGACGGCCCCACCAGCCCGACGCGCTGCCCCGCCGGGATCGCCACGTCCAGCGCGGCATAGAGCGGCCTGTCCTGCCCGGCATAGCGGAACGTCACCCCCTCGAACCGGATCGCGCCGTCGCTCACCCGGATCGGCTGCGCACCCACCCGATCGGCGACGCCTGCGGGCTCTTCATGGAGCTGTACCAGTTCCTCCATCTCGTTCACCGACCGTTGCAACTGATGGATGTGCTGGCCGATGTCGCGCAGATAGCCGTTCAGCACCAGATAGCTGGTCAGCACATAGGCGACGTCGCCCGCGCTCGCCCGGTCCTGCCCCCACAGCCACAGCGCCACGCCCGTCACCGCGACGCGGATCACCCACAGCAGCGCCAGTTGCCCCGATCCCGCCCAGGTGAACGCCATCCAGGTCCGGCGCGTGCGCCGCCGCCATTTGGCGACGGTGTGTGCCAGCCGTTCCTCCTCGCGCGCCTCGCCGCCAAAGGCCTTGACCACCGCATTGGTGCCGATCGCATCGGCCAGCACGCCGCCGATCCGCGTATCCCACTGGTTCGACAGCCGCGCGATCGGCGCCAGCACTCGCGTCGCCAGTCCGACCGTCAGCGCGATATAGGCAACCGCGCCCACCCCCATCACCGCACCCAGCACCGGCCAGTGCAGCCCCAGCAGCAGCACCGTCCCCGCCAGCACCGTCACCGAGGGGAGCAGCGACAGGAGCAGCACGTCGTTCAGCGTATCCAGCGCCCACATGCCGCGCGTGATCCGCCGCACCGTCGACCCCGAAAACGCATTGGCATGCCAGTCGCTCGACAGCCGCTGGACGCGCGCAAACGCTTCCACCGTCACGTCGCGCATCATGTTCAGCGTCAGGGGCGTGATCGCCCACCATCCCAGATGGCGCAAAACGACCATCGCCCCGCCCAGCGCGACGATCGCGGCAAAGGCCGACATCGCCGCCTCTCGCGCCCCCTGCCCCACCGCATCGATCATCCGCCCGGCGAACAGCGGCACGAACACCTCGGTCAGCGTGCCCAGCATCATCGCCAGCGCACATGCCGCCGCCAGCCGCGGCGCCCGCCGCCACAATGCAAAGGTGAACCCCAGCACGCGCCGCAACACCGACGCGCGCGGAAACAGGTCATCGTCTTCATCGGTCATGATAATTCCGCACCCATCGGCGCGGTCCCTGGATCAGCGGAACGGGATGGCGGCGCGCGCGCGAGCCGCGGGCGTCAGGGGTGCGCGAAACACCCGCCGCGTCGAACGCCGGGCATGGACGGATACGGATTGTTCATCGTCGCCCTCCTTCGCGCTGATCGAGTCCGGCTCCGCCTTTAGCAGATCGCCGCCACCGCGCCTAGAACCAGGCCCGTACCCCCAGCGCGAGCGCAAAACCGCCCGTGCCGCCATCGCGACGCGCATACCGCGCCGTCGCCCCGTAACGCCGCTCCCACGACACCCCGACATAGGGCGCGAACTCGCGCGCGATCTCGTAGCGAAGGCGCAGGCCCGCTTCCGCGCTCGACAGCCCGGCGCCGATCCGGCTGGCGGGCACGTCCTGCGCCGCCAGGTTGAACTCCACCCGCGGCTGCGCGATCAGCCGCTGCGTGATCCGCTGGTCATACCATGCCTCGCCCCGCGCCAGCACGTCGCCCCGATCGGACAGGAACAGCGCGCCCTCGACATCGAACCAATAGGGCGCCAGCCCCTCGACCCCCAGCACCGCATAGGTCCGCCGTGCCCCCGCGCCGACATCCTGCCGCACGCCCGCCTGCAGGTTCCAGTACGGATCGACCGCGCGCGCATACAGCGCCTGCACCTCGGCCGCATCGACGCGGCGCCCGAAATCCCCCTCACCCTCGCTCTTCACCACCAGCCGGTGAATATCCCCACCGAACCAGCCCTCGCCGTCCCAGCGATAGCCGTCGCGGCCGTTCCGCACCTGCACCTCGGCGATGTTCAGGATCACCTGATGCATCGCCATGCCGCCATGCTCGCGCCGCATCCGCCGCTCCGCGCGCGCCATCGCGACGGGATCGTAAAAGGCATCCGCCGCGCGTGTCGTCGGTACCGGCGGCGGCGGGGCATCGCCCACTACCGGCGGCGCCTCCGCGCTCGCACCATGCCCCATCGCGCCATGATCCATCGCGCCATGATCCATCGCGCCATGATCCATCGCGCCGTGCCCACCTGAGCGGACAGGGGCAGGCGTGCAATGTCCCATCGCCGCATGTTCCGGCGAACAATGCTGCGGCACGGCCATCAGCAGGCCCAGCAGCACCACGCTCATGCGCCATGCTCCATCGTGGCATCATGCCGCACCGTCACCACCTGCATCATGCCGGCATGCATGTGGTAGAGCAGGTGGCAGTGGAACGCCCAGTCGCCCACCGCATCCGCGGTCAGGTCGAAGGTCACCGTGCCCCCCGGCGCCACGTTCACCGTATGCTTGCGCGGAGCATGGTCGCCGTGCCCCGTGACCAGTTCGAAGAAGTGGCCGTGCAGGTGGATGGGGTGCGCCATCATCGTGTCGTTGACCAGTGTCACCCGCACCCGTTCGCCATGCCGGAACGGGATCGGCGCCTTGACCTCGTTCAGCTTCACCCCGTCGAACGCCCACATATAGCGTTCCATGTTGCCGGTCAGGTGGATGCGCAGCGCGCGCGATGGCACGCGCACGTCCGGATTGCGCGCCAGCGCGACCAGATCGCGATAGACCAGCACACGGTGCGCCACGTCCGCCAGCCCCTGTGGCGGCTCGCCCGTCCGGTCCACCGGCATCGGCGCCACCGTCTGCACCGTCGGCGTGCGCGGCAGTTCGGGTGCATTGGCGAAGTCGCGCATCGCATGGCGCATCGGCGCGGGGGCGCCATCTCCACCCGCGCAATGCCCCATCGCCGCATGCTCGGGCGCGCAGGGCGTGGCGGACGCCGCGTGATCCATGCCCATCCCCATGTCCTTCATCGTCGCCAGCGGCCGTCGGCGCAGCGCCGGCACCGCCGCCGCCATGCCCACCCGCGGCGCCAGCGTCGCCCGCGCCATGCCGGACCGGTCCCACGCTTCGGCCACCAGCGTATAGGCCGTCGCCGCATCCGGCTCGACGATCACGTCATAGGTTTCGGCCACCGCGATCTGGAACTCGTCCACCGCGACGGGGCGCACATCCTGCCCGTCCGCCTGCACCACCGTCAGCTTCAGCCCGGGGATGCGCACGTTGAAGATCGTCATCGCGCTGGCGTTCACGATGCGCAACCGCACCCGCTCTCCGCGCGAAAACAGCGCGGTCCAGTTGTCCGCCGGCCCATGACCGTTGACCAGATAGCGATAGGTCGACCCCGTCACGTCGGACACGTCGCTGGGGTCCATCCGCATCCCGCCCCACATCCACCGCTCGCCCGCCGACTGGTCGCGTCCCGCGATCAGCCCGGCCAGCGTCTGCTTCTGATAGTTGAAATACCCCCCTTGCGCCTTCAGCCTGCCGAAGATCGCATGCGGATGCATCGCGCTATGGTCGGACAGCACGATCACATGCTCGCGGTCGAACGCGACCGGGTCCGCTCCTTCGGGATCGATCACGATCGGGCCGTACAGCCCCATCTGCTCCTGCAACCCCGAATGGCTGTGATACCAGTATGTGCCCGCCTGGATGACGGGAAACTCGTAGGTGAAGCGGCTGCGTGCCGGAATGCCGGGAAAGCTGATCCCCGGCACCCCGTCCATCTGGAACGGCACCAGCAGCCCGTGCCAGTGCAGCGAGGTTTCCTCGTCCAGCCGGTTGTCCACGGTCAGCCGCGCCGTCTGCCCCTGCCGCAGCCGGATCAGCGGCGCCGGCACGCTGCCGTTGATGCCGATGCCGTGCATGGCGCGTCCGTCGACCCGCATCATCTGGTGCGCGACCGTCAGGGTGATCGCCTCGCCCGACACTTCGGGCAAGGGCGCGGCTATCCCCGCCGACACCGATTGCGCCCAGCCGGGCACCGCCACCGCGCCGGCCGCCCCCAGAAAGCCCCGGCGGGTCAGCTTCACCATGCCGTCATCCTCGCTCATGCCGATTTCGTGCCGGCCGCCTCCGGCGCCGGCGTCTTGGGCTTGTACGCGCACAGGTCGGCGACGATGCAGCGCCAGCATTCCGGCCGCCGCGCCTTGCACACATAGCGGCCGTGCAGGATCAGCCAGTGATGCGCGTGCAGGCGAAAGGGCTGCGGCGTCGCCTTGTCCAGCTTCAGCTCCACCGCCAGCGGCGTCTTGCCGCGCGCCAGCCCGGTGCGATTGCCCACGCGAAAGATATGCGTGTCCACCGCAAAGGTTTCCGCCCCGAACGCCACGTTCAGCACCACGTTCGCGGTCTTGCGCCCGACGCCGGGCAACCGTTCCAGCGCGTCGCGATCCGCCGGCACCTCGCCGCCATAGTCGTCGACCAGCATCTGCGACAGCGCGATGACGTTCTTGGCCTTGGTGTTGAACAGGCCGATCGTCTTGATCTGCTCCTTCAACCCCGCCTCGCCCAGTTCCAGCATCAGGGCCGGCGTATCGACGGTGGCGAACAGGCCGCGCGTCGCACGGTTCACCCCCGCATCGGTCGCCTGCGCGGACAGCGCGACCGCAACGACCAGCGTGTAGGGATTGACGAACTCCAGCTCGGTTTCGGGATGCGGGTTCGCCTCCGCCAGCCGCGCGTAGAATTCGACGACGTCGGCCTTTTTCACAGGCCCAGCACGTCGCCCATGCGATACCGCCCCGGCGCCTGCCCTGCCAGCCACAGCGCGGCGCGCACCGCGCCCTTGGCAAAGATCGAGCGCGCATCGGCACGGTGGTTCAATTCGATCCGCTCGCCCTCGCTGGCGAAGATCACGCTGTGATCGCCGACCACCGATCCCCCGCGCAGCGACGCCATGCCGATCGTCCCTTCGGTGCGAGCGCCAACGAGGCCCGCACGTCCGTCGACGCGCAGTTCGCTCAAGCTCGTGCCCCGTCCCGCCGCCGCCGCCTCGCCCAGCAACAGCGCGGTACCCGACGGCGCATCCACCTTGTGCCGGTGGTGCATTTCCAGCACCTCGATGTCCCAGTCCGCACCCAGCCGCGCCGCGGCCTCGCGGACCAGGATCGACAACAGCGTGACGCCCAGCGAGGTATTGCCGGTCTGCAACACCGCGATCTCGGCCGCCGCCGCATCGATCGCGGCATGCTGCTGCGCGCTCAGCCCGGTCGTGCCGATCACGATCGCGGTCCCGGCGGTGCGCGCCGCCGCCAGATGCGCGTCGAGCGCACCGGCGGTGGAAAAATCGACCAGCACGTCGGCGGCGCGCGCCAGCGGCAAGGGATCGTCACGCGAATCGGCCCCACCGGCCAGCGTCGCGCCTTCCACTTCGATCAGGTCGGCGATCGCGCGGCCCATTCGCCCGGCGCTGCCATAGATGCCGATCGCGGTCATGCCCGACGCTCCCACCGGGGTGCACGGGCGACTGACGGTATGGGATGATCGGTCATGTCCCCGCTCTGCCAGAACGCGGCGCCCGCGCAAGGGGGCGAGAGGGTTGGCCGGCCGGCTTTCAGCCGCGCGCCACGTCGCCGGCTTCGGCTTCCAGCCGCCGGTCCAGCGACTCCAGCGGCAATTCGATCTGTGCGGCGACCAGCGTGTCACCGGCACCGTCCATCAGCTCACGTGCGCGGATCAGCAGCGACTGCGCTTCGGAATAGGGGTTCATGCAAAACTCCGCGAACAAGCAACAAAGGCGGCAAAATCTGGCATGGGCTTATCCACCGCACCAGCGCGCAGCAATGAACCAGGTCACAGTCCCTGCACCAAAGCGGCACAGCCAAGGGGTATGTACGCAATCGTACAATGCTCGGAAATCGGGCTGCATTCCCGTTTTCCTGGCGGCCGTGCCCCGGATATCCTCCTCCCATGACCACGCCATCGCTTGTCGTCCTGACCGGGGCCGGGCTGTCCGCCGAATCGGGCATTCCCACCTTCCGCTCCACCGCCGGCGTCACCCATTGGGACGTGCGCGACCGCTTTGGCGTGCCGCAAAGCTATACGATCGAGGAGGTTTGCACGCCCGAGGCGCTGGCCCGCGATCCCGCGCTCGTGCACGGCTTCTACGATGCGCGCCGCGCCGCCCTTGGCGAGGCCGTACCCAATGCCGCACACCGCGCGCTCGCCCGGCTCGACGCGGCATGGCCGGGCGACCTGCTCATCGTCACGCAGAATGTCGACGACCTGCACGAACGCGCAGGAACACGCCGGCTCGTCCACATGCACGGCGCGCTGCGCTCGGCGCTATGTGCCGCCTGCGACGAACGCACCGATTGGCAGGGCGATCTGCCACCCGGCACCTCCTGCCCCGCCTGCGGCGCCCCCGCGCTGCGGCCCGACATCGTGTTCTTTGGCGAGATGCCCTATGCGATGGACCGGATCGAGGCGGCTCTGGCGGGCGCGGACCTGTTCGTGTCGATCGGCACGTCGGGCGCGGTCTATCCCGCCGCCGGCTTCGTCCAGCTTGCCCGCGCGTACGGCGCGGACACGCTGGAACTCAATCTCGAACGCTCGGCCGGCAGCGACCGGTTCGCCGAAAGCCGATTGGGGCCGGCAAGCGTCCTCGTCCCCGACTGGGTCGATTCGCTGCTCGGCTGACGGGTCACTCCACCCAGTCGAGCCCCAGGTCGCGATACACGTCGCGGTCCTCGTCCCAGCCGGGGCGGACCTTGACGTGCAGGTACAGGTGCACCGGATGGCCCAGCAACTGCGCCAGTTCGGTGCGGGCGCGCGCGCCGATCTCCTTGATCCGGGCGCCGCTCTTGCCCAGCACGATCGCACGCTGCGTCGGCCGCTCGACCAGGATTTGCTGGTGGATCTCGACCGACCCGTCCTCGCGCTCCTTGTACGCCTCGGTCTCGACCGCGCTGGCATAGGGCAATTCGGCATGGAGTTGCAGGTAAAGCTGCTCGCGCGTCACCTCGGCAGCCAGCGCGCGCTCGGTCGCGTCGGACACCTGGTCCTCCGGATAATGCCACGGCCCTTCGGGGACCAGCCTCGCGAATGTACGCTTCAACTCGGCCACGCCGTCGCCCGTCGCCGCGCTGACGAACCATGTCTCGGCAAAGGGGACCAGCGCGTTCAGCTTTTCGGCATGGACCAGCAGCTTGGCCTTGTCCGCCAGATCGACCTTGTTCAGGATCAGGTGCTTGGGCTCCGGCCGGTCGGCGATCGCCTCGGCGATGTCGGTCACCTTGGACCCCAGACCGCCCTTGCCGTCGACCACCAGCGCCAGGATGTCGGCGCCCTCCGCCCCGCCCCAGGCCGCGGCCACCATCGCCCGGTCCAGCCGCCGCTTCGGCTCGAAGATGCCGGGGGTGTCGACCAGCAGGATCTGCGCGTCGCCCTCGATCGCGACACCCAGCAACTTGGCGCGCGTCGTCTGCGCCTTGGGGCTGACGATCGCGACCTTCTGGCCCACCAGCGCATTCACCAGCGTGGACTTGCCGGCATTGGGTGCACCGACGACGGCGACGAGGCCGCAATGTTGAGTCATTCTAGGCTTTCCGGGGAAGAGAGGCCGCCCCGTTAGCAGAAATCGGTCGGCGAGAGAATAAGCGGCTCGTCCCGAGCCGCACCGGCATGATCCCCCTTCCCCGTTCGTCTCAAGTAACCATCGAGTAGCGGCGCAGCCACATATCGAGACGGTGTATTGGGATACAGATTGGCGCACGAAACCCGGCCTCGTCACCCGCTCCGGACACGAACGGACCGGGACGAAACTGCCGCTCCCCCCTTACCCGCGGACCTTCGCCAGCAACGCCTTGGCCGCCGCCGTCTCGGCCTCCTGCTTGTTCGCTCCGCTCGCCGTCGCCTCGGCCGATTTGCCGACCCGCACCGTCACCGTGAAGCGCGGCGCATGCTGCGGCCCCGACCGGTCGGTCACTTCATATTCGGGCGGCTTGCGATTGCTCGCCGCGGCCCATTCCTGCAACGCCGATTTAGGATGCTGCGGCGCCTTGGCATGGGCATGCACCCGGTCGCCCCAGGCCTGGTGGATGAAGGCGCGCACCGCCTCCAGCCCGGCTTCGCGGTACCAGGCACCGATCAGCGCCTCCATCACGTCGCCCAGCACATTGTCGCTTTCCGATGCGCCGTCGTCGCGCGCCTGCTTGCCCAGCCGCAGATGGTCGCGCACGCCCAGTTCGCGCGCCACGTCGGCGCACACCGCACCCGTCACCAGCGCGTTCAGCCGCTTGGACAATTGCCCCTCGGGCTCATCCGGAAACTGCTCCCACAGCCATTCGGCCATGACGAGGCCGAGTACCCGGTCGCCCAGAAACTCCAGCCGCTCGTAATTCTCCGCCGCCTGGCTGCCATGGGTCAGCGCGCGGGCGAAGGGCGCGGCGTCCCTCGGCACCCGGCCGAAAACGCTGGCCAGCCATTCCGAAGGCACGTTCAAAACCCTTCTCCGATCCGCGCCGGCCGTGCCGCCTGGAACCAGGTCCATGGCAACAGCCACGATGCGCTGCCATCGGTCGAGAAGAAGGTGATCGCCGCCTTGCCTTCCAGCCGCTCCATCGGGATGTACCCCATGCCGAACGGTGCGGGAAAACGGCTGTCCGCCGAATCGTCGCGGTTGTCGCCCATCAGGAACACGTTGCCCGCGGGCACGGTATAGACGTCGGTGTCGTCGCGATCGGGAAAGTCGCCTTGATCCAGCACGTCGTAGCTGCGCCCGCCGGGCAGCGTCTCGCGATAGCGGCGATAGCGACAGATCTGCGTGCCGCCGACCACGTCCAGATGATCGGCGCCGCATTTCTCCGCATCGAAATTCGGGCTCAGCGGCAGGGTGAAGTCGGCGACCCGCGCCTTGGGGATCGGCTTGCCGTTCAGGATCACCTGCCCGCCGCGCACCTGCACCGTGTCGCCGGGCAGGCCGATTACCCGCTTGATGACGTCGTGATCGTCATGCGCCGGGTCGGTGTCGCCGGGCGCCGGGTCGGGGCTGCGGAACACCACCACGTCGCCGCGCGCCGGATCGCTCGCCAGGATACGCCCCGGGATCAGCGGCAGGCCCCAGGGCAGCGACCAGCGCGAATAGCCGTAATTCCACTTGGTCACGAACAGATAGTCGCCGATCAGCAGGCGCGGCAGCATCGATTCCGACGGGATCGAATAGGGCGCGAACAGGAAGCTGCGGATAACGAACACGAACAGCGCCAGCTTCAACAGGAAGCGCAACGTCTCCCCCGCTTCCGAACGCTTGGGGCTGTCGGGTTGCGCCTTCGGGGCGGCGGCGGGCGGTGGTGTATCGGCCATGCGTCATCGGTTCGCGCAACGCTTGGGCGGCGTCAAGCGGCAGGTCGTCTGCATCCCTTCGCAGGTGCGAAACGTTCGGGCTTGGCTTTCGCCGTCGCCTTGTCATACCCCCGACAGGATAACGGCCCCTTATGCAAAGGACATATACCCATGGCTGCCGACTGGTCGACGATCGAAGCGCTTCCCCGGACGCCGCTTCTCCAGCTTTTCGCCGAGGACCCCGACCGGCTGAAGACGTTCAGCCTCGACGTGGCGGGCATCCATTTCGACTGGTCCAAGACGCACCTGACCCGTGACGCGGTCGCCGCCTTCGCCGAACTCGCCCGGGCGCAGGGGCTTGCCGCCAAGCGCGACGCGCTGTTCGGCGGCGAGGTGGTCAACGTCACCGAGGGCCGCGCGGTCGAGCACACCGCCGAGCGCGGCGAGGGCAATCCCGAAAGCGTCGCCCGCTCGCGCGGTTTCCACGACCGGATGCGCGCGCTGATCGACGCGATCGAGGCGGAGGCGCTCGGCCCCGTCCGCTCCATCCTGCACGTCGGCATCGGCGGCTCGGCGCTCGGGCCCGATCTGCTGGTCGATGCGCTCGGCCGCGAAAGCGATCGCTACGACGTGGCGATCGTCTCCAACGTCGACGGCGTCGCGCTGGAGGAAGCGTTCAAGCGCTTCGACCCTGCGACCACGCTGCTCGTTGTCGCCTCCAAGACCTTCACCACGACCGAGACGATGCTGAACGCCACCTCGGTCCTGCAATGGATGACCGAACACGGCGTCGAGGATCCGTATGGCCGCGTGATCGCGCTCACCGCCAGCCCGGACAAGGCGGTGGAATGGGGCGTGGACGAGACGCGCGTGCTGCCCTTCTCGGAATCGGTCGGCGGGCGCTACTCGCTCTGGTCCTCGATCGGCTTTCCCGCCGCGCTCGCGCTCGGCTGGGACCAGTTCGAGGAATTGCTGGAGGGTGCAGCCGAGATGGACCGCCATTTCCGCCTGACCGCGCTCCACGAGAACGCCCCCGCCCTCGCCGCCTTCGCCGACCTCTACTACACCCAGGTCCGCGGTGCCGAGACGCGCGCCCCCTTCGCCTATGACGAGCGCCTGCGCCTCCTCCCCAGCTACCTCCAGCAACTCGAAATGGAATCGAACGGCAAGGGCGTCACCATCGACGGACAGCCCGTCGGACGCCCCACCGCCGCCATCACCTGGGGCGGCGTCGGCACCGACGCGCAACACGCCGTCTTCCAACTCCTCCACCAGGGCACCCACCTCGTCCCCGTCGAGTTCATCGCCTCCATCGAACCCGGCGACACCCTCGCCGAAGAGCATCACCGCCAACTGCTCCTCAACGCCTTCGCACAAGGGGCGGCGCTCATGAAGGGCAAGCAGGCGGACGACCCGGCGCGCAGCTACTCGGGCGACCGCCCCTCCTCCACCCTGCTGCTCGACACGGTCGACGCCCGCACGCTCGGCGCCCTCATCGCCTTCTACGAACAGCGCGTCTTCGTGAACGGCGTACTGCTCGGCATCAACTCCTTCGACCAGTTCGGCGTCGAACTCGGCAAGGAAATGGCCAAGGCGGCGGAGAAGGGCGGCGGTGATTTCGACCCCTCCACCACCGACCTGATCGCCCGCGCCGGTCTCGACTGACGCCGCGGCAATTCTTATGTGTATGGCTCCTGGGAGCCATACACATGCGGACCAATATCGAGATCGATGATGCACTCATGGCCGAAGCCATGGAGGCGACCGGCGCACGTACAAAGAAGGAAGCGGTCGAGGCCGCCCTTCGCCAACTGGTGCAGTTGAAACGTCAGGCCGGCATCCGCGAGTTGCGCGGCAAGATGGAATGGATCGGCGACCTCGACGCGATGAGGCGTGATTGATCCTCGTCGATTCCAGTGTCTGGATCGATTACCTGACCGGCCGCCCGTCGCGCCAGGCCGATCACCTCGATACCATTCTCGATAAAAGGCCGATCGGCATTCCCGATCTGGTACTTACGGAGGTTCTGCAGGGCTGCCGGACGGACGCGGAATACAGGCGGCTGCACGGCAGGATGACGGTGTATCCGGTGGTGCCGGTCGGAGGGGAGCGATGCGCCGTGGAAGCCGCCCGCCACTACCGTACCCTGCGCACGCTTGGCATCACCATCCGCAAGACCATCGACACGCTCATCGCCACGCGCTGCATCCTTGATGGCATCCCGTTGCTTTACAGTGACCGGGACTTCGACCCTTTCGTACGGCATCTGGGGCTGATCCCGGTGCTGGAACCCGCATCCGGAGTGAATTGATGTCCGACTTTGATTATGACCTGTTCGTCATCGGCGCCGGGTCGGGCGGCACGCGCGCCAGCCGGGTTGCCGCGGCACATGGCGCCAAAGTTGCGGTCGCCGAGGAATACCGCGTCGGCGGCACCTGCGTCATCCGTGGCTGCGTGCCCAAGAAGCTGCTCGCGATCGGCGCGCATTTCGCCGAGGATCTGAGCGATGCCAAGCGCTTCGGCTGGCAGGTGCCCGACCAGTGCGAATTTTCCTGGCCGACGCTGCGCGATAATGTGCTGGCCGAGGTCGACCGGATCAACGGTGCCTATACCAATACGCTGGAAAGCCACGGGGTCGACATCATCAACCAGCGCGCCGTCGTGACCGGCCCGAACAGCGTCCGCCTCGCCGACGGCACGGAAAAGACCGCGGGCAAGATCCTGATCGCGGTCGGCGCCCACCCCGCCGTGCCCGAATGCGAAGGCCATGAACTCGGCATCACCTCCAACGAGGCGTTCCATCTGCCCGCCGTGCCCAAGCGCATCCTGATCGCCGGTGCCGGCTATATCGCCAACGAATTCGCCGGCATCTTTCACCAGCTTGGCGCCCATGTCATCCTGATGAACCGCAGCAAGGAGATCCTGCGCGGCTATGAACTGGCGATCCGGGACCGCCTGCTTCAGATCTCGATGATGAAGGGGATCGAGTTCCGCTTCGACGCCACCTTCCAGGGGATCGAGAAGCTGGACGATGGCTGCCTGCAGGTCAGCATGGCGAACCACGAACCCGTGGTGGTCGATTGCGTGATGTTCGCCACCGGCCGCGTGCCCAACACCCATGGCCTCGGCCTGGAAAGCGCCGGCGTGGAGCTGGACGACAAGGGCGCGATCAAGGTGGACGAGGCGAACCGCTCCACCTGCGACAGCATCTATGCCGTCGGCGACGTCACCAATCGCGTCCAACTCACGCCGGTGGCGATCCGCGAGGGTCAGGCCTTTGCCGACACCGTGTTCGGCAACAAGCCGAGCAGCGTCGACTATGACTGCATCCCCTCTGCCGTATTCAGCCATCCTCCCATTGCCGGCGTCGGCATGACGGAGGCGGAGGCCAAGTCGAAGCTGGGATCGGTCAAGGTCTATTCGTCCGACTTCCGCCCGATGAAGAACGTGCTGGCCGGGCGTGACGAGCGCGCCCTCTACAAGATGGTGTGCGACAGCGAGACGGATCGCATCCTCGGCCTGCACATGATCGGCCCCGACGTACCCGAAATCCTGCAGGCCGCGGCGATCGCGGTAAAGGCGGGTCTGACCAAGACGCAGTTCGACGCCACCGTCGCCCTGCACCCGACCATGGCCGAGGAACTCGTCCTGATGCGCTGACCTGTGTTCCCGCGGGTGCGCGCCCACGCATCACCCGCGGGAAGGTTCCTGGTGCCGGGCGATTTTTGCCCTGCCGGCCCGCCCCTGCCGCCCCGCCCTCCTGCCGCGTGGCGGCCGCGCCACAGCGGGCCCTGAATGCAACACGCTCCACCATAAGGTCGCTTGGCGTACACAAGCGATCGGGATTAGCAGTTCGGCTCTGCTGCAACGACAAGCAGGGGCGGCTCTCCCGCACCCGGCGGCGACGGCATCAGGGTTGCGCACGGCTCCGTTACGGAGAGGATTGCCGATGGCGGGTCATCCCCGCCCAGCCTTACGTCCCGGCCGGTAGAACCGGCGGCGACGGGGGGCCCCACGGCGCCGGCAGCCCGACAGGCAGGACCGGCACGGGCCCGATCGGGTCCGGCCCATGGGGAACAACGTGATGAAGACGATGATGACGGCCGCACTGCGCGCCACGCTGGCCACCACCACCATTTTGGGAAGTGCTGCGATCCTGTCCGCGCCCGCCGCCGCGCAGACGACGACCGCCTCGATCCGCGGCCAGGTGACCGGGCCGGACGGCGCCCCCGCCGCCGGCGCCACGGTGACCGCGGTCAATACCGGCACCAACCAGACGCAGCGCAGCACCGCCGACGGGAACGGCGCCTTTGTCCTCAACGGCCTGCGTCCCGGCCAGTACCGCATCACCACCACCGCCACCAGCGGAGAGACCGCCGAACGCCTCGTCATCGTGTCGATCGGCCAGTCCGCGACGCTCGATATCCGCCTCGCCGCGCCCGCGCCGACCCCGGCGCCGGGGACCGAGACCGAAACCACGATCGACGGCACGCCGCCGGCCGCCCCCGGCGGCGGCGATGGCGGTGAGATCGTCGTCACCGGCAACCGCCTCGTCGAGGTGAAGACCAGCGAGATCGCGACCAACATAACCCAGGAACAGATCCGCACCCTGCCGCAGACCGACCGCAACTTCCTCAGCTTCGCCGCGCTTGCCCCCGGCGTCCGCTACAATGATTCCGAGACGAACAAGGGGTTTCAGGCCGGCGCCTCGGCGGCCAGCCAGGTCAACGTCTTCATCGACGGCGTCAGCCTGAAGAACAAGCTGCGCGAAGGCGGCGTCGCGGGGCAACAGAACAGCCGCGGCAACCCCTTTGGCCAGCTCGCGGTGCAGGAATTCCGCGTCCTGACGCAGAACTACAAGGCGGAATATGAGCAGGCCGGCTCGGCGATCATCACCTCGGTGACGAAGTCGGGCACCAACGAATTCCACGGCGAGGTCTTCGGCCAATATACCGACCGCTCGCTCAGCCAGACCGACTATATCGTCCGTCGCCGCGGCGATCCCAAGCCCGCATTCGAGCGCAAGCAGTACGGTGCCTCGCTCGGCGGCCCGATCATCAAGGACAAGCTGTTCTTCTTCGGCGCCTATGAGGGCAACGATCAGGACCGCGCGCTGATCGTCAATTCCAGCGGCGAACAGGCCGCGATCAACGAGTTCGAGCAATTCTCCGGCCGCCGCCTGAGCGAGTTCGAGGGCGCCTTTGTCAGCCCGTTCCGCCAGGACTTCTATTTCGGCAAGCTGACCCTGACCCCGGACGAGCGCCAGGTATTCGACCTGTCGTTCAGCCGCCGTCAGGAAACCGACATCCAGGGCTTCGACGGCAATGTCAGCTATGAAAGCGCTGAGAACAAGATCAACACGGTCGACACCTATCTGTTCAAATGGACCTATACCGGCGACAGCTTCGTCAACGAATTCAACGCCAACTATCTCAGCTACATCTTCAATCCGACGTCGCTGAACCCGGACCTGCCCTCTTTCGACTATGCCGGCGTCATCGTCTTCGGCGGCAAGGATTCGACCAGGCGCGAGGTGCAGCAAAGCTACACCTTCCGTAACGACCTGACCTATACCGGCCTCGACACCCATGTCTTCAAGGTCGGCGGCCGCGTCGAGATCACCGACATCGAATTCATCAACAACGCCTATATCCAGCCGCGCTACACCTTCAACCGCGCCGACAATGCCGGCACGCCCAACGACACCAGCGACGACCTGACCTTCGCCTTTCCGTCCGAGGCGCGCCTCGGCCTCGGCAATGGCCGCATCTACGGCTCGAACACGCAGGTCGGTGTCTATGCGCAGGACGACTGGGACGTCACCGGCCGGCTGCAACTCAACATCGGCGTGCGCTGGGATTACGAGACTAACGCGAAGAACAACAATTTCCGCACCCCCGACAATGCCGCCGCCGCGCTGCGTGCGCTGCCCAGCACCTTCTACTTCGATCCCGAAAACTACATATCGACGGGTAACAACCGCAAGCCGTTCGCCGGCGCCATCGCGCCGCGCTTCGGCTTTTCGTGGGATATCAAGGACGACCAGTCGACGGTCATCTTCGGCGGCGCCGGCCGCTATTATGATCGCAACAACTTCAACAACACGGTCGACGAACTCAGCCGCACGATCAACCCGGTCGGCGTGTTCCGCTTCTCGCCGACCGGCACGCCGCGCCGCGGCCTGCCCACCGTCGCCTGGAACCCCAGCTACCTGACCCGCGACGGCCTGCTCACCCTGCTCTCGACGCAGCCCGAAACCGGCCTGCCCGAACTGCTCGCGACCAAGAACAACACGAAGCCGCCGGTCAACGATCAGGTCTCGTTCGGCATCCGCCAGCGCGTCGGGCCGTTCCAGGCGTCGCTTTCCGGATCGTACCAGCGGGGTCGCAACGGCTATACCTATCTGTTCGCCACGCGGCAGAATGGCGGCCTGGGCGCGCCCAACGATCCGGCGCTGCTCTCCACCGTCCGCGCGCTCGGCTATCAGAACGTGCTGATTGGCTATGACGGGCTCGACACCCGCTACAAGGCGCTCTTCTTCACCCTCGACAAGACCTATACCGAGGCGTCGGGCTGGGGCCTCAACATCGCCTACACGCTCGGCAAGGCGGAGAAGAACGGCGCGAACGACGTGTTCGACCTGTTCAGCCTCGATGAGGTCGTGCCCGACGCCTATGGCTGGCGCCCCTCGGTCGGTGACGAGCGCCACCGCGTCGTCCTGTCCGGCATCGTCGATCTGCCGCTCGGCTTCAAATTCTCGACGATCACCACGCTGGGCAGCGGCTCGGCCTACAACATCGTCGATACCACCAACGGTACCGAGCCGGGCCAGCGCTCGTTCCGCGTCGGCTATCCGGAAAAGAACTGCATCAAGGGGCTGTTCGCCTTTTGCGAGGTCAACCTGACGCTGGCCAAGCGCTTCTCGATCTTCGGCAACAGCGACAGCTTTGAGGCAGCGGTCGACGTGCTGAACGCCTTCAACAACAAGAATTTTGCCGGCTTCGACGAAGGCATCAACTTGTCCGCCACCCCGCCCGATACGCTGCGCCCCGCCGATGCGGCCAACGCAACGCGCGTGCTGACCCTGCCGCGCCGCGTGCAGTTCCGCCTCGGCTATCGCTTCTGACCCGCGGCCCTGCCGCCTGCAATGCATCCGCTTGCAGGCGGCGGGCGTTTCCGATTCCATGTCGACCCTGACCCGCCGCAGCCTGCTCGCCGCCGGAACCGCCGGTATCGTCGCCGCCTGTACCCCCGCCCGCGTCAGCCCGCCGCCGATCCTGGTCGCCCCCTTCGGCCCGCCGATCTCGGCGCCCGATGCGCTGCTCAAGGACATTCAGCAGCGCACCTTCCGCTATTTCTGGGACTCGACCGACCCCGCGACCGGCCTTGCGCCCGATCGCTGGCCCACTCCCTCCTTCGCCTCGATCGCCGCCATCGGCTTCGCCCTCACCGCCTACCCGATCGGCGCCGCCAATGGCTGGATCACCCGCGACCAGGCCCGCACCCGCACCCTGGCCACCCTGCGCTTCCTCGCCGCCGCCCCGCAGGGCGACCAACCCACTGGTTTTTCTGGGTATAAAGGCTTCTTCTATCACTTCCTCGGCATGACGAAGGGGCATCGCTTCGCCAAATGCGAGCTGTCGACGATCGATACCGCGCTGATGATGGCGGGCGTGCTGTTCGTGCAAAGCTGGTTCGATGCCGAGGATATCCGCGAATCCGAGATCCGCGCGCTTGCCGAGCAACTCTACACCGCGGTCGAATGGACCTGGATCACCCCGCGCGCGCCCTTCGTGTCGATGGGCTGGATGCCGGAAAGCGGCTTCATCTCCAGCGACTGGAACATCTACAACGAAAGCCTGATTCTTTACCTGCTGGCGCTCGGCTCCCCCAGCCACCCCTTGCCCGCCGACACCTGGACGCGCTGGACCGATACCTTTGATCCCTCATGGGATGCCAGTTACGTCGATGCCTATACCGCCTTCCCGCCGCTGTTCGGCCACCAGTACAGCCAGGTGTGGGTCGATTTCCGCGGCATGACCGATGCCTATTCGCGCCGCCGCGGCATCGATTATTTCGAGAACAGCCGCCGCGCCACCTATGCGCAGCAACGCTATGCCATTGCCAATCCGGGCGGATGGGTCGGCTACGGCGCGGATGTGTGGGGCTTCACCGCCTGCGACGGCCCCGGCGACTTCGTGCAGGAGATCGACGGGCGCAACCGCGAATTCTTCAGCTACTCCGCGCGCGGCCCCGGCGACCGCGACGATGGCACGATCGCGCCCACCGCCGCCTTCGGCTCGATCGCCTTCGCGCCCGAAATCGTCATTCCGACCGCGCAGGCGATGATCGCGCGCTACCCCGGCATCTACGACGAATACGGCTTTCGCGACAGCTTCAACCTGACGCTGAAACAGACCGAACACCGGTTGCAACATGGCTCCATCGTTCCCGGCACCGGCTGGGTCGCGACCGATCATCTCGGCATCGATCAGGGCCCGATCGTCGCGATGATCGAGAACCATCGCACCGGCCTCGTCTGGAACACCATGAAGCGCAATCCGCACCTGCGCCGCGGTCTGGAACGCGCCGGGTTCAGCGGCGGCTGGATGGGCTGAGGGGCATCAGGCGCGCGTCGCCGGCGTCCGGCTGCCGCGCACGCTGTCATAGGCGTAGAGCGCACATCCCGCCCAGATCAGGGTAAAGGTCACGATGTGTACGGGCTTCAGCGTCTCGCCGAAGAGCAGCACCGCCTGCAGGAACTGCAAGGTGGGCGCCAGATACTGGAGCAGCCCCAGCGTCGCATAGCGCATCCGCCGCGCCGCCGCCGCGAACATCAGCAGCGGCGCCGTCGTCACCGCGCCGGCCAGCACCAGCAGCACGTCCATTCGCATCGACTGCCCGAACGCCCCCGTTCCCGCCATCTGCGCCTGCGCGATGAAGATTGCGGCGAAGGGCGAGAGCAGCAGCGTCTCCACCGTCAGGCCGCCCAGCGCGTCGATCGCCGCCACCTTGCGCAGCAGACCATAGACGCCGAACGTCACCGCCAGCGTCAGCGAGATCCACAGCGCCCCGCCGCCCGACACCGCGAGCAGCAGCACGCCCACCGCCGCGATTCCGATCGCCACCGCCTGCCCGCGCCGCACGCGCTCGCCCAGCACCGCGACGCCCAGCGCCACGTTGACCAGCGGGTTGATGAAATAACCGAGGCTCGCCTCCAGCACATGCGCGTGCTGGACCGCCCAGATATAGACCAGCCAGTTGACCGCGATCAGGCCCGCGCTCCCGCACAGCAGCAACAGCGTCCGCCCCCGCGCCGCCGCCCGGATCGCCGCCCCCCGCCGCATGGCCAGCACTACCAGCAACAACAGCGCCACCGACCACAGGATACGATGCGCCACCACCTGAAACGCCGGCACTCCCGCCAACAGCTTCAGGTACAGCGGCAACAGCCCCCAGGTCACATAGGCGCCGATGCCCAGGATCAGGCCGGTACGGGCGGGAGAAGCGGTGGCGGTCATGAACCGCCCTGTCCTGCAGCGCAGCATGATTGGCAAGCGCCTATGGCGCCGACCGCAAAGCGAGCTCGCAACTGCTGACGTTACCCCGCCCTACCCGTTCGCCTCACGTAACTACCGAGGAGCGATGCAGCCGCATATCGAAGCGGTGTTTCGAGAGACAGCTTGGCACATGAAGCGGCTCCCCAAAGCCAACCCCGCCCCGATCCGTTCGTCTCGAGTAACCGTCGAGTAGCAGCGCAGCCGCGTATCGAGGCGGTGTATCGAGAAACCGGTTGGCGCACGAAGCAGCTCCCCAAAGCCAGCCTCGCCCGATCCGTTCGTCTCGAGTAACCGTCGAGTAGCGGCGCAGCCGCGTATCGAGGCGGTGTATCGAGAGACAGGTTGGCACACGAAGCGACTCCCCAAAGCCAGCCCCGCCCCGATCCGTTCGTCTCGAGTAACCGTCGAGTAGCGGCGCAGCCGCGTATCGAGGCGGTGGATCGAGAGACAGGTTGGCGCACGAAGCAGCTCCCCAAAGCCGGCGCGGCCGTGGCCTAAGGCAACATGGTCACAGCCTAGCCCGAAACCATCCCCTCCACCCTGACGCGCCCACCGCGGTTGACGACGCGTCCCATCACCATGCCGGTCACGCAAACGTCCGCACCCGCGCCGACCACCACGTCGCCCTGGATCATCGCGGCGACATCCACCGTGCATCCGGACGCCACGGTCAGGTCCCCCATCACCATGCCCCGGAACGTCCCGTCCCGGTCCACCGTCACGTCGCCACCATGCATCCCGCGCATCGCCGTTCCTCCGATCAGGATGCGAACAACAACACCGGCGTCTCCAGATAGGTCCGCAGCGCCTGGACGAAGCTGGCCGCGTCCCAGCCGTCGACCACCCGGTGGTCGCAACTGATCGACAGGTTCATCAGCTTGGCGCGCACGATGTCGTCGCCCCGGAACACCGGGCGCTCGACGATCTTGTTCGGCCCGACGATCGCCACTTCCGGACGGTTGATCACCGGCGTCGTCGCGATGCCGCCCAGCGGCCCCAGCGAGGTGACGGTGATCGTGCCGCCCCCCATTTCCTCGCTGCGGATCGTGCCGGCCCGTGCCGCCTCGGCCAGCCGCGTGATCTCGGCGGCGAGCTGCCAGACGTTGCGATCCTGTGCGTCGCGGATCACCGGCACGGTCAGCCCGGCCGGGGTCTGCGTCGCCATCCCGCAATGCACCCGCCCCGACCGCGTCACCACACCCGCCTCGTCGTCATAGCGCGCGTTCAGCATCGGGAAGTCGGGCAGGGTGCGGCACATCGCGACGATCAGGAACGGCAGCAGCGTCAGCTTTGGCCGATCGCCACGATGCGCGTTCAGGTCGCCGCGCATCGCCTCCAGCGCGGTCACGTCGATCTCGTCGACATAGGTGAAGTGGGGAATGTTGCGCTTGGCGGCGGCCATGTTCTCGGCGATCCGCCGCCGCATGCCGATCACACGGACGCTCTCGTCCGCCCAGGCACGCGGGGTATCGGATGTATAGCCCTGCGCCGAACCGTAGCGCAGATACGCGTCCAGATCGGCGTGACGGATACGATCCCCCTCGGCCGCCCGCACCTGCGACAGATCGACGCCTAGTTCCTTGGCCCGCGCCCGCACCGCCGGCGAAGCCAGCGCCCGATGCTCACGCGAAACCGGAGCCGCCTGCGCCTCCCTCTCCTCGCCGGGGAGAGGGCCGGGGTGAGGGGCCGCCACAGGCGGCACGCTCTGAGCTGCCACCTTCTCCGGAGCCGGAGCCGGAGCCGGAGCCGGAGCCGGAGCCGGAGCCGGAGCCCGAGTTGGGGCCGGAGCCGGAGCGGCAACCTCCTCAACCCCCGGATTTTCCGCCTCGATCTGCTCGGCCACCTCCTCCGAGCCGACCGCCTCCGCCGCCTCCGCCGCCTCGGTCTCGATCACCACCAGCGCCGCGCCGATCGGCACCATCTCGCCGACCTCGCCCGCCACCTCGACGATCGTGCCCGACACCGGCGACTCCATCTCCACGGTCGCCTTGTCGGTCATCATGTCGGCAAGGTTCTGGTCCTCCTCCACACGATCCCCCACGGCGACATGCCATGCGACGATCTCCGCCTCGGCGATGCCCTCGCCGATATCGGGCAGGCGAAAGGTGAAACGCGCCATCCTCAAGCGTCCTTCATGATCTTCTTGAGCGCCTGTCCGATGCGGACCGGCCCCGGGAAATATGCCCATTCCAGGCTGTGTGGATACGGCGTGTCGAACCCCGTCACCCGCTCGATCGGCGCTTCCAGATGGTAGAAGCAGCGTTCCTGCACCAGCGCGGACAGTTCGGCACCGTAACCGCCGGTGCGTGTCGCCTCGTGCACGATCATGCAGCGCCCGGTTTTCTTCACCGACGCCTCGATCGTGTCGATGTCCAGCGGCACCAGCGTGCGCAGGTCGATGATCTCCGCGTCCACCCCCATGTCGGCCACGGTGTTGGCGACGACATGGACCATCGTGCCGTAGCACAGGACCGTGACGCCCTCGCCCGCGCGCACCACTGCGGCCTTGCCCAGCTCGACCTTGTAATATCCGGTCGGCACCGCACCGCCGGGATGCTGCGACCAGTTCGACGCGGGGCGATCCCAATGCCCGTTGAACGGGCCGTTATAGATGCGCTTGGGCTCGAAGAAGAGGACGGGGTCGTTGTCCTCGATCGCCGCGATGAGCAGCCCCTTGGCGTCGTACGGCGTCGACGGGATCACCGTCTTGATGCCGGAGACATGGGTGAAGATGCCCTCCGGGCTCTGCGAGTGCGTCTGCCCGCCGAAGATGCCGCCGCCAAAGGGCGAGCGCACCGTGATCGGCGCGGTGAACTCGCCCGCCGAGCGATAGCGCAGCCGTGCCGCCTCGCTGACCAACTGGTCGAGCGCGGGGTAGATATAGTCGGCGAACTGGATCTCGGGCACTGGGCGCAGGCCATAGGCGCCCATGCCGATTGCGACGCCGATGATGCCGGTTTCGGTGATCGGCGTGTCGAACACGCGCGTCTTGCCGTATTTCGCCTGCAACCCCGCGGTCGCGCGGAACACGCCGCCGAAATAGCCGACATCCTCGCCCATCACGAGCACGTCCGGGTCGCGCGCCATCACCACGTCCAGCGCGGAGTTGATCGCCTGGATCATCGTCATCCGGGCGGTTTCGGGCTGGGTGCCTGCCGTCATCGCTTCCTCGCCCCCCATCACTTCCTCGCCCACGGCCGCCCGCTCGCTTCTTCCTCGTCCAGCATCTGCTGGCGCTGTTCCTGCAGGTGCCAGGGCATCTCCTCGAACACCCCGTCGAACAGCGAATCGAGCGGCTGGTGCAGCCCGTGCCCCAATATCCCGTTCGCCTCCGCCGCCTTCTGCGCGGCGCGCACCTCCTCCGCACACGCCTTGTCCTGTTCGGCGTGCTGTTCCTCGCTCCACTCGCCAAGCGCGATCAGATGATCCTTCAACCGCACCACCGGATCCCCCAGCGGCCACGCGCCCGATTCTTCGGCGGAGCGATACTGGGTCGGATCGTCGGAGGTGGAGTGCCCCTCGGCGCGGTAGGTGAACAGCTCGATCAGCGTCGATCCCTGGTTCAGCCGCGCGCGCTCGGCCGCCCACATCGTCGCGGCATAGACCGCCAGCCCGTCGTTGCCGTCGACCCGCAGGCCGGCGATCCCGTATCCGATCGCGCGCGCGGCAAAGGTCGTCGCCTCCGCCCCCGCGAAACCCGAAAAGCTGGAGATCGCCCACTGGTTGTTGACGACGTTCATGATGACCGGCGCCCGGTACACCGCGGCAAAGGTACAGGCGGAGTGGAAGTCGCCCTCCGCGGTCGACCCTTCGCCGCACCATACCGCCGCGATCCGGTTGTCGCCCTTCGCCGCGGAGGCCATCGCCCAGCCCACCGCCTGCGGATATTGCGTCGTCAGATTGCCGGAGATCGAGAAGAAGCCGAACCGCTTTTCGGAATACATGATGGGCAGCTGCTTGCCGCCCAGCTTGTCGCCGGTGTTCGAATAGATCTGGTTCATCATGTCGACCAGCGGGCAGCCGCGCGCGATCAGCAGCCCCTGTTGCCGGTACGACGGAAAGCACATGTCGTCGGCGTCCAGCGCATAGGCCGCCGCGACCGCCACCGCCTCCTCGCCCCGCGCCTTCATGTAGAAGCTGGTCTTGCCCTGCCGCTGCGCCCGGAACATCCGTTCGTCGAACGCGCGCAGCAACACCATGCTGCGCAGCATCCGGCGCAACAGGTCCGGCGACAGCTTCGGGTCCCAGGGGCCGACGGCATGGCCCTCATCGTCCAGCACCCGCACGAGACCATAGGACAGTTCATGGAAATCGGCCGGCGCATCGCCGGTGTCGGGGCGCCGCGCAGCGCCCGCGGGCGGCACGTCGAATCCGTTGAAATCGACCGCATCGCCCGGCCGGAAACGCGGTTCGGGCACATGCAGGCTCAGCGGCGGCAGATTGGCGCGGGAATGTCCGGCCATGCTCTCTCCATTCAGTGGCGCCCGTTTTTCGGGTCGATCACTCGTTTCAACCGCCTGTTATAAAATTTCAAGCCCCCGCGATGCTTTTCGTCCCCGTCTTGCCGCGAACCGCCGGCTCGCCTATCTGGCGCGGGCGGCGACCACGTTCCCGCCCCTTATGGGTGTTCAAGACCGGGACGGCCCGGCAGCAAGCCTTTGAAGGACGCTGCCTCATGCCCTGGATCATCCTTGCCATCGCCGGTCTGTTCGAGGTCGTCTGGGCCTATGCGATGAAGCAATCGCACGGCTTCACCCGGCTATGGCCCTCGGTCATCACCTTTGCTGGCATGTTTATCAGCTTCGGCCTGCTCTCGCTTGCGATGCGCAGCCTGCCGCTGGGTACCGCCTATACGGTATGGACCGGCATCGGCGCGGTGGGCGCCTTCGTGCTGGGCGTGCTGATCCTTGGCGAATCGGCGCACCCCATGCGCATCGGCGCGGCGGTCCTTATCGTCTCCGGCCTGGTCCTGATGAAGCTGTCGGACGGATAGGGCCAGGCACGCGCCCTTACGGTCGCGCCACGATCCGCCACCGGTCCTGCGCGATCGTCATCGCCGCCACGCCCGGTTTCCAGATGCCGTCCGTGCCGCGCCGTTCATAGCCGCACACGAACACCAGATGCTCGCGTGACGACAGCCGGCATCCATTGGCCCGCAACGTGCCCGCCGCCGCATCCTCGCCGCCCGCCTTCCAGGCCGCGGCAAGCTGCTCGTCGGTCGGCCGCGGCGACAGGCGATCCGCGGCATAGGGCCCGTCCAGCGCCGCCCGGCCCGCCGCCACCACGGCGGGCTCCAGCGGCGGCAGCGGGGCGGCACGCTGCGCATCCCACGCCCCCATCTGCTGCAGGATCGCACCCGGCGCATCGACGGGCGGGCCCGACTGTGCCGCCACCGCCAACACCGCCAGCAGCAGCATCAGCCGCCCACCACCTGTTCGATCACGCCGAACACCGGGTGATGCCGGTCGTCCTCGGCCCAGATCCGCACCGTGTCGCCCGCCTTCAGGAACGGCGTCCTGGCCGCGCCGTCCCGGATCGTCTCCACCGTGCGCAACTCCGCAAGGCACGAATAGCCGACCCCGCCCTCCGCGATCGGCTTGCCCGGCCCGCCATCCGCATCCCGGTTGGATACGGTGCCCGATCCGATGATCGTCCCCGCCCCCAGCGCGCGCGTCTTCGCCGCATGCGCGATCAGCGTGCCGAAATCGAAGGTCATGTCCTCGCCCGCCTCGGCGCGGCCGAACGGCTTGCCGTTCAGGTCGACCATCAACCGGCGGTGCAGCTTGCCGTCCCGCCACCAGTCGCCAAGCGAGTCCGGCGTCACGAACACCGGCGAAAAGGCGGAGGCCGGCTTCGACTGGAAGAAGCCGAACCCCTTGGCCAGTTCGCCGGGGATCAGCCCGCGCAGCGATACGTCGTTGGTCAGCCCGACCAGCCGGATGGCCGCCAGTGCCTCGTCGCGGCTGGCGCCCATCGCCACGTCGCCGGTCACCACCACCACCTCGGCCTCCAGGTCGCAGCCCCAGCTTTCGTCGGCGAGCGGGATCGGGTCGCGCGGGCCCAGAAACCCGTCCGAACCGCCCTGATACATCAGCGGATCATGCCAGAAGCTGTCGGGCATCTCGGCGCCCCGCGCCTGCCGTACCAGCGCGACATGGTTCACGTAAGCCGACCCGTCCGCCCATTGATAGGCGCGCGGCAACGGGGCGGCGGCATCATGTTCGTGAAAGCGTCCCTTGGGGATCGCGTCATGCGCCAGGTCGGTCGCCAGATTGGCGAGGTCGGGCGCCAGCCGGTCCCAATCGTCCAGCGCCGCCTGCAATGTCGGCGCGATGTGCGCGGCATCGGCATACCAGGCCAGATCGTCCGACACGACGACGAGGCGGCCGTCGCGACCCCCCTTCAGGCTGGCAAGCTTCATGGGCGTTCCTCTCCGTTGTTTGGCACAGGCGTGCCGGAAGCGGGGGCGCGGATCAACCCCGCGACGCAACCGTCGGGCGGCTTGACTTTTTCACATTTGCAAGCCAAGGGAGCCGCCGATCGTGCCGGTTCATGGCAAGCGTGAACGGACCCTGGTCCCGGCGCCGGCGCGATATTTCGATCAAAGGCTGTCCTTGTCACGCGGGGCATCATTCTTCCCCCCGGTGCGCCGGCCGATCGCGGCTGCGCCCGCTGCCAAGGCTATTCTCATGTCCTTTTCCGAACTCGGTTTGTCGGAGCCGCTCGTCCGCGCGCTCGAAGCCAAGGGCTATGCCGAGCCCACCCCGATCCAGCGCGATTCGATCCCGACCCTGCTGGAGGGTCGCGACCTGCTGGGCATCGCCCAGACCGGCACCGGCAAGACCGCGGCCTTTGTGCTGCCCTCGATCCAGCGTCTGGTCGCCGCCAACAAGCGTGTGCTGCCGACGCATTGCCGCATGCTGGTGCTCGCTCCCACGCGTGAACTCGCCAGCCAGATCGCCGACAATGCGCGCGGCTACGGCAAGTTCTCGAAGCTGACCGTCGCCACCGTCTTCGGCGGCACCAGCATCGCCAAGAACAAGAACGACCTGTCGCGCGGTGTCGACATCCTCGTCGCCACGCCCGGCCGCCTGATCGATCTGGTCGAGCAACAGCTCCTGAACCTGTCGATGATCGAGATCCTGGTCCTCGACGAGGCGGACCAGATGCTCGACCTGGGCTTCATCCATGCGCTGCGCCGCATCGTGAAGATGCTGCCGAAGAAGCGCCAGTCGCTGTTCTTCTCGGCCACCATGCCGACCCAGATCCGCGAGCTGGCGGACAAGTTCCTCGACGATCCGGCGACCGTCTCGGTCACGCCCGTTGCGACCACCGCCGAGCGGGTCGAGCAATATGTCACCTTCGTCACCCAGACGGAGAAGCAGGCGCTGCTGACGATCGTGCTGGGCGATCCGGCGATCGACCGTGCGCTGGTCTTCACCCGTACCAAGCACGGCGCGGACCGCGTGGTGAAGCTGCTGGCGGGCAACGGCATCGCCTCGCACGCGATCCATGGCAACAAGAGCCAGGCACAGCGCGAGCGTGCGCTGGGCGCGTTCAAGTCGGGCGAGGTCCGCATCCTGGTCGCGACCGACATCGCCGCACGCGGCATCGACGTTTCGGGCGTCAGCCATGTGGTGAATTTCGAGTTGCCCAACGTACCCGAACAATATGTCCACCGCATCGGCCGCACCGCGCGTGCCGGTCGCTCGGGCATCGCCATCGCCTTCTGTGCCGAGGACGAGCGGCCCTATCTGCGCGACATCGAGAAGCTGACGCGCCAGAAGATCCCGGTCACCCCGCTTCCCGCCGACTTCGTGAAACGCGCTGAGGCGATCAAGGCACAGCGCGTCAAGGCGATCGGAGCGGACCCCGCCCCGCGCGCCGACCGGCCGCGCCAGCAGCCGCGACCCAAGGCGACGCATGCGGCACGCCCCAGCGATCCGCGCGGACCCCGCGGCCGTCAGCGTCGCCGTGGCGGCGGGGGCGGTGGTGGCCGCAGCGCTGGCGCGCCCGCCCAGGGCTAAAGGCCAGGGGCAGGGATAAACCATCAGGGTCAGGGCGTTGTCCCGGCATCGATCCCTAAAAGGAGGATGCCATGGACATCGCCCACACACCCGCTGCCGAACGTATCGCACGGGTACTTTGCGGCCAGCGGATCAGCATCAACGCCGGCGGCGAAACCGAATCGGCCTCCGCGATGGTCGACGATCACTGGAGGGATCACCTGCCCGACGCGCTTGCCGTCCTGCGCACGCTGCGCGAACCCGATCAGCACATGGCGGCCGCCGGCGATCCCGCCATCTGGGAAGCCATGGTCCTGGTCGCGATCGAACAGGCCAAGCCGAAACCGCAAACGGTGTTGCTGTAACGCCTGCAATTGACGCTTCGCCAACCGGCGCACGACGCGAAGCGTCATCAAATCATCATGCGCGCAGAGAACGCAGAGACGCCACCTGTGCGCACATACACTCTATGGAAGCGCAAAGCGCTTCACCGCTCACTCAATCGATGGGGACGCAACAAATGCCCCCAACGAATCCCCTCCGCGCCTCCGCGCCTCCGCGCGAATATTAGATCTTCTTCGCGGCTTCGCGGCTTCGCGTGAACCAAATTTTACTCAATCAAGAAACCGCGCCGCCCGCTTCTCCAGATTCGCCATCACCGCCTCCCGCTGGTTCGCCCCTCGCATCAGCCGCAACTGTGCGGCACTTTCCGCGCGCAGGATGGTGGCGGCATCACCGTCCGCGGCAACCGCGAACAGGCCCTTGGCCTCGCGCACCGCATCGGGGCTGCGTGCCGCGATCACCCGCGCCAGATCGCGCGCCGACCCCATCGGATCCTCCGTCAGGCGGGTGACGAAGCCGAACGCCTGCGCTTCCTCGGCCGAAAATTCCCGCGCGGTATAGGTCAACTCGCGCACCACGTCGTCACGCACCATGCCCCGCCACAAGGCGACGCCCGCCATGTCGGGCACCAGTCCCCAGTGCATCTCGCGAATGGCGAAGCGCGTTGCGGGGTGCGCCAGCCGGATGTCCGCGCCCGACATGATCTGGAACCCGCCACCGAAGGCGACGCCGTGCACCGCCGCGATCACCGGCATCGGCAGGGTCCGCCAGCCCCAAGCGGCCTGCTGCACCAGGTTTGCCGCGCCGTGCGTCCGCTCCTCGGTCAACAGGCCGGATCCGCCGCCCGCCATCGCCGCCATGTCCAGCCCGGCGCAAAAGGCATTTCCCTCGCCCGACAGGATGACGACGCGCACCTCGGCCCGCGTTGCCAGCGCGGCGATCGTGTCGGCGATCTGCGCGAACATGGGCGCATCGATCGCGTTCATCTTGGCGGCGCGGGCCAGCCGCACCTCGGCAACGCCATCGGCCAGCGTGATCGCCACCCGGTCTTCCATCACCACTCTCCACTCACGCCTGGCGCCGATTGCGCCGCATGCCCAGCGGTGTACAGCATGTTGCGATGAGGTTCGATATCGACCGTTTCGCCGCAGCAGGCGGCTTTGGCGGCCATGGCGGCCGGCTGGGCATGCGCTATCATGCGCATGGGCCCGACTGGGCCGAACTGGCGCTGCCCTATGATCCGGCGCTGGTCGGCGATCCGGAAAGCGGCGTCATCGCATCGGGGCCGATCATCACCATCATGGACATGGCGACCAGCCTGGCGGTCTGGTTGAAACGCGGACGTTTCGTGGCCCATGCGACGCTCGATCTGCGCGTCGACTATCTCCGCCCCGCCACCCCCGGCGCCACCGTCATCGGTCACGGCGAATGCTACCGCGTCACCCATTCCATCGCCTTTGTCCGCGGACAGGCGCATGACGGCAACCCCGACGATCCCGTCGCACACGTCACCGGCACCTTCATGACCACCGGCCTGCGCGACACCCGCCAATCATGAACCCGCCCCAGACGCTGCCGCCCTATGCGCACCTCCTCGGCTGCACGATCGAACGCACGCCCGACGGCGCGCCCGAACTCGTCCTGCCCTTTGCCGACGACGTCATCGGCCGTCCTGGTTTTCTCCATGGCGGTGCGATCGCGGGGCTGCTGGAGGTGGCGGCGATCGCGATGCTGGCGCACGGGCTGGAGGAGGAGGGCGGGGGCCGGATCAAGCCGGTCACCGTCACCGTCGATTTCATGCGCGGCGGGCGCGATCACACCACCCGTGCCGCGGCACGCATCGTCCGCCTGGGCCGCCGCATCGCCAATGTCGAGGCGATCGCCTGGCAGGACGACCGCGACCGCCCGATCGCGGCCGCGCGCATGACCTACCGGATCAGCCGGCCGGAACCCGTTCTTTCGGAGTAGTATCTCCGCACCCGGCCTAGCCCCTCTTCGCGCTGGAACCGAACCCCGCGCCACATCTAAGCTTTGCCTCACAACGAAAGCGGACCTGGGGGCAGGTATGCAGGGGGCAAGCACGAAAAGGTCGATCGGGGGATTCCCGGTCATCAACTGCGACCGTCATGTTCTGGCGGAAGCGCTACGGCATCGTCTCGCGCTCAGGCGGCGGACGATCCTGTTCTTCGCCAATCAGAATTTCGTCGTCGAATGCCAGAAGATCGGCCGCCGCATGGCGTCGCGCCGGGACGTGCTGGTGGTCAGCGACGGGATCGGGGCGGAGATCGGCGCACGACTGGTCAGCGGGCGCGGTTTCGTCGAAAATCTGAACGGCACCGACTTCACGCCATTCTTCTTCGAGCGGCTCGGGCGCAAGCTGCGCCTGTTCCTGGTCGGCGGCACGCCCGAGAATGTCGAGGCGGCAGCGCGCATCTTTGCCGAAAGCTGGTCGACCGAAGTCGTCGGCACGCAGGACGGCTTTTCGCTGTGGCAGGACGAGGATGCGGTGATCGAGCGGATCCGCGATGCGAGACCCGACGTGCTGATCGTCGGCATGGGCAATCCGCTCCAGGAACGCTGGATCCTCGACCATGCGGACCGGTTGGACGTGCCGCTCGCCATGGGGGTCGGCGCGCTGTTCGAATGGCTGACCGGCGCCAAGCAGCGGGCGCCGCAATGGGTGCGCGACGCGCGCATGGAATGGGCCTATCGCCTGGCCAGCGAGCCGCAGCGCCTCGCCAGGCGCTATTCGGTCGGCATCGTCCACTTCTTCCTGCTCGTCGCCGCCTGGGGACAGGCGAACTTCAAGCCGGAGGAGGAACCCCGCCCGGTGCCGCTGCCGCCCAAGCACCAGTTCGACGACGAGCGCGAGGCGGTGCCGGTCGCCTGACCGGCCCCATCACCCCGCCGGGGTCAGTTGCACCAGCCGCCCTCGCGCGCCGTCCTCCAGCACCCACAAGGTGCCGTCCGGGCCCTGTTCCACCTCGCGGATGCGCGCGCCGAGCGCCAGCCGGCCGACCTCGCTCGCCGTCGTGCCGTTCACCCGCACCCGCACCAGTCCCTGGCTGACCAGCCCGGCCAGCACGAAATCGTTGGTCCAGCCGGCAAAGCGCGTGCCGGTATACTGGATCATCCCGCCCGGCGCGATCACCGGCGTCCAGCTGACGAGCGGTGCGGTAAAGGCGGTGTTGGTCGAATGCCGGGGGATCGGCGCCCCGCCATAGTCGTTCCCCTCCGACACGTTCGGCCAGCCATAGTTTCGGCCCGCTTCGATCAGGTTGAACTCGTCGCCGCCCTCCGGCCCCTGCTCGCTTTCGAACAACCGGCCATCGGCCGCAAAGACCAGGCCGTACGGGTTGCGATGGCCCAGCGTCCAGATTTCCGCCTTGGCGCCGCTGCGCCCGACGAACGGGTTGGTGGAGGGCACCGCGCCATCGGGGTCGATCCGCACGATCTTGCCGAGCGTCTGGGCGAGGTCCTGCGCCGGCGCGCCCTTCTGCCGCTCGCCCGCGGTCACGAACAGCCGGCGGTCGGACGAGAACGCCATGCGCCCGCCGAAATGCCCGTCGCCCGAAACCTTGGGGTCCTGTCGCCAGATCACGCTGACATTGTCCAGCCGCCCGCCGGTGCCATCGGTGACCAGCGTGCCCCGCGCCACCGCCAGCCCCTTGCCGCCGCTGCCCGCCTCGGCATAGCTCAGATAGACGCGGTTGTTGGTCGCGAATTGCGGGTCCAGCACCACGTCCTGCAGCCCGCCCTGCCCGGCAAAGGCCACTGCCGGCACCCCGGCGACCGCGGCCGAGACCGTGCCGGTCGTCGTCACGATGCGCAGCCGCCCGGGCTTTTCGGTCACCAGCATCCGCCCGTCGGGCAGGAACACCATCGCCCAGGGGTTGTCGAAAGTGGCGACCGCGTTTTGCGTCACGCTGGTCGTGGGCGGGGTCGGCGTCGGGGTCGTCGGGGTCGGCGTACCGGTCGGGGCGGGCACCGGCGCGATCGATCCGCCGCCATCATCGTCGCCGCACGCGCCCGCCAGCAGCAACAGGGCGAGTGCGAAGGGCGTGGCACGCCGCGGGCTCATGACCGCGGATCCAGCCGGATCAGCCGCCCCTGCGACCCGTCGTCACCATCCTCCAGCACGTAGATCGCGCCGTCCGGCCCCTCGGCCACGTCGCGGATGCGCGCACCCATGTCCCACTGATCGCCCTTGCTGGCCGCGGTCCCGTTCAGGTCGACGCGCACCAGCGACGTGCTCGACAGCCCGCCGATGAACGCGTCGCCCTTCCACTGCGGGAAGCGGTTGCCCGCATAGATCATCAGCCCGCCCGGCGAAATCACCGGGTTCCACGACACCTTGGGCGGCTCGTAACCGTCACCGGGCTTGTGATCGGGAATGTCGCGACCGTCATAATGCGATCCGTTCGACGCGTTGGGCCATCCGTAATTGCGCCCCGGCAGGATCAGATTGACCTCGTCGCCGCCCTTGGGCCCCATCTCCTGCTCCCAGAGATTACCCTGGGCATCGAACGCCAGGCCCAGCAGGTTGCGGTGGCCATAGGACCAGACCGCCGGGTTGAACCCTTGCGCTGCCAGCGGATTGTCCGGCGCCGGCTTGCCATCCAGCGTCAGGCGCAGCACCTTGCCCAGCGTCGCCTGCTTGTCCTGCGCAGGCGTGAATTTCTGCCGGTCACCGGCGGTGAAGAACAGGTATTTGCCATCGGGCGAGAAGGCGATCCGCCCCGAATAATGGCCGTTGCCCTCGACCAGCGGCCCGGCACGGAACAGCGCCTCGATCTGGCGCAGCCGGTCGTCGGCCAGCACGCCGCGCGCCAGCACCACGCCCTTGCCGCCATCGCCTGCCGCCGAATAGCTGAAATAGACCTGCTTGTTCTGCGCAAAGCCCGGCGCCGGCACGATATCCATCAACGCGCCCTGCCCGGCCGAATCGACCGGCAGCGTCGCGATCACGCGCCGCGTCCGGCCATCGGCGGACAGCATCAGCATCCGCCCGTCCTTTTCGCTGACCAGCATCCGCCGGTCGGGAAGAAAGGCCACCGCCCAGGGCGAATCGAAGTCGGCGATCACCGTCTCGGTAAACGGCTTGGCGCCTGCCGGGACATTGGCGGCCCCTTGCGTCGCGCCCCCCTGCGTCGCGGCCCCCTGCATCGTCGCGTTGTCGGCACCCGGCGCCTCGACATTGCCCGAACAGGCGATCAGCGCCACCGGCAACAGCGCGAGCAGACCTACATGCATCAACATCCTCCCGATTTTGCCATCCAACGCGGAACCGTGCCGAAGGATGCTTGTACCTTGCCCCGTTTGGGCGTATATCCTGCATCACTCTCTAACATCGTCAGGTGAAAGAGGCTGCGGGGCAACGGCACCGCGGCGCCGAACCTGCATATCCGGGATCTTGCATGGCGGACATCGCCCTTCTCACGTCGATCATCGAACCCGAGGCCCAGGCGCTCGGCTTCGCCCTGGTGCGCGTGAAGATGTATGGCGGCCAGTCGGACCCGACGCTGCAGGTCATGGCCGAGCGTCCCGATACCCGCCAGTTGACCATCGACGACTGCGCCGCCCTGTCGCGCCGCATCTCCGACGTGTTCGACCAGATGGAGGCGGAGGGCCGCGACCCGATTGATCATGCGTACCGGCTGGAGGTATCCTCGCCCGGCATCGATCGCCCGTTGACCCGGCTTCAGGACTTTGCCGACTGGGCCGGTCATGAGGCACGCATCTACCTTGCCGAGCCGATCGACAACCGCAAGCAACTGACCGGCGACCTGATCGGGGTCGAGGGTGATGCGGTGACGATCGACGTCAACAAGTTCAAGCCGATGACGGTGCGGTTCGACCAGATTGCCGACGCAAAGCTGCTCATGACCGATCGCCTGATCGCCGCCACCCAGCCGCTCTCCACCGAGGGCGCCGACGAATTCTTTTACCAGGACGCGCCCGAAGACGGCGCCACCACGGAAGGACAGCACTGATGGCCACCGCCGTTTCCGCCAACAAGGCGGAACTGATCGCGATCGCGAACGCCGTCGCATCCGAGAAGATGATCGACAAGGCGATCGTCATCGAGGCGATGGAAGATGCGATCCAGCGCGCCGCCCGCGCCCGCTATGGTGCGGAAAACGACATCCGCGCCAAGCTGGACCCCAATTCCGGCGACCTGCGCCTGTGGCGCGTCGTGGAAGTGGTCGAGCAGGTCGACGATTATTACAAGCAGATCGACCTGAAGGGTGCCGAGAAGCTGCAAAAGGGCGCAAATGTCGGCGACTTCATCGTCGATCCGCTGCCCCCGATCGAATTCGGCCGCATCGCGGCGCAGGCCGCCAAGCAGGTGATCTTCCAGAAGGTTCGCGATGCCGAGCGCGAGCGCCAGTATGAGGAATTCCGCGACCGCCAGGGCGAGATCATCACCGGCGTCGTCAAGCGCGTCGAATTCGGCCACATCGTGGTCGATCTCGGCCGCGCCGAGGGCGTGATCCGCCGCGACGCGCAGATCCCGCGCGAGGCGGTGCGCGTCAACGACCGCATCCGCTCGCTGATCCTGAACGTGCGCCGCGAGAATCGCGGGCCGCAGATCTTCCTCAGCCGCGCGCACCCGGACTTCATGAAGAAGCTGTTCGCGCAGGAAGTGCCCGAAATCTACGACGGCATCATCGAGATCAAGGCCGCCGCCCGCGATCCGGGCAGCCGCGCCAAGATCGGCGTCATCAGCCACGACTCGTCGATCGATCCGGTCGGCGCCTGCGTCGGCATGAAGGGCAGCCGCGTGCAGGCCGTCGTGCAGGAGATGCAGGGCGAGAAGATCGACATCATCCCCTGGTCGCCCGACACCGCGACCTTTGTGGTGAACGCGCTCCAGCCCGCGAACGTCAGCCGCGTCGTGATCGACGAGGAAGAGGACCGGATCGAGGTGGTGGTGCCCGACGACCAGCTTTCGCTGGCGATCGGCCGCCGCGGCCAGAATGTCCGCCTCGCCAGCCAGTTGACCGCCAAGGCGATCGACATCCTGACCGAGGCCGACGCCTCCGAGAAGCGCCAGAAGGAGTTCGTGCAGAACTCCGAACTGTTCCAGAACGAGCTGGACGTGGACGAGACGCTGGCTCAGCTTCTGGTCGCCGAGGGCTTCGGCGCGCTCGAAGAGGTCGCCTATGTCGAGATCGACGAGCTGGCGAGCATCGAGGGCTTCGACGACGATCTGGCGCAGGAGCTGCAAAGCCGTGCGCAGGAAGCGCTCGACCGCCGCGAGCAGACCAATCGCGAGGAGCGTCAGGCGCTGGGCGTCGAGGATGCCCTGGCCGACATCCCCTATCTGACCGAGGCGATGCTGGTCACGCTGGGCAAGGCGGGCATCAAGACGCTGGACGATCTCGCCGATCTCGCCACCGACGAGCTGGTCGAGAAGAAGCGCGCCGAGCCGCGTCGCCGCGGCGACGATGCGCCCAAGCGCGAGGCCAAGGGCGGCATCCTTGCCGAATACGGCCTCAGCGACGAGCAGGGTAACGAGATCATCATGGCCGCGCGCGCCCACTGGTTCGCCGACGAAGAGGGCGAAGAGGGCACCGAGGCTGCGGCCGGCTCCGACGCCGACACTGCAACCGGGGAGGACGAACAGGCCTGATGCCGTTTATTTCCATCCGCCTGGCCGGCTCCGCCACCAAGGCGCAAAAGGCCGATATCGTCGCCGACGTGACCCGCTCGATGGTGGAGCGGCTGGGCAAGAACCCGGCCGCCGTCCAGATCGTGATCGAGGAAGTGTCGACGGAAAACTACGGCGCCGGCGGTCAGTTGATCGCCGACCGCGATGCCCCGAAGGGAGACGCGCATGCGGTCCCGGGGCAATGAGCGCGACGCTGTAAGACAGGCAGAGGCGGCAGCGGACGGTGCCCCCGTCCGCCGCTGCATCCTGTCCGGCGAGCGCGAGGCGCGCGACGGGCTGGTGCGTCTTGCGCTGGCGCCGGACGGCCGCGTGCTGCCCGATGTCCGTGCCAAGGCGCCCGGCCGGGGCGCGTGGATCGGCGTGAACCGTGCGGAACTGGAGGTCGCGCTGAAAAAGGGCCGGCTGAAGGGCGCACTGGCGCGTGCCTTCAAATCGGCCGATTTCCAGATCCCCGATGACCTGCCCGCGCTGATCGCCGCGGCACTGGAGCGCAATGCGCTCGACCGGCTGGGGCTCGAGTCGCGGTCCGGTGCGCTGCTCACCGGGTCCGACCGGATCGAGACTGCGGCACGCTCCGGCCAGTTGCAGGCGCTCTACCATGCCGCGGATGCCAAGCCCGATGGCACCCGCCGTCTGGCACAGGCGTGGCGGGTCGGTTCGGACCGCGAAGGCTCCGACCTGAAGGGGTTGGCGTTGCCGGTGGCACGCCCCATATTGTCGTTGGCGTTGGGCCGCGAGAATGTGGTACATATCGGCCTGACAGATCGTAACGCAGCAAAGCGGGTGAGCGAAGCGCTCGACCGCTGGCTGCATTTTATCGGACCCGACCCTGTGGCAACGCCTTGCGAAACGGCCTCGCAAGGCGCATCGGCGTCCGACCTTTCCGGTGACCGACCGGCCGTGAACGTACACGAGGAATTTGAGTGAGCGAGACCGACAACGACAAGCCGAAACTCGGAATGCGCCAGCCTCTGGGGCTGAAGCGCACGGTCGAGACCGGCAAGGTGAAGCAGAGCTTCAGCCACGGCCGCTCGAACACCGTGATCGTGGAGACCAAGCGTCGCCGCGTCCTCGGCCGTCCGGGCGAAGC